>CAMDAT010000011.1 GCA_945888825.1 Bifidobacterium breve
GTGAGCCAAGTTGACGGGGGGCGCTGGCTGTCACTTGAGGGAACGATTACCGCCACCCAAGACCCCGAACGGGTTGCGGCCGCAGTAAAGGGGTACAGCAACCGATACCAAGAACCAAGCGAGCGAACCGACCGTGTGGCGCTAGAGATCTCAGTAGACCGCATCCTCGGCCGCGCCTAACAGCCCGGATTACCTGCTCTGTTTATTAGGCACTCTGTTCATCCGGCAGTTCACGAGCAGCGCGCACTGCAGCGACGGTGGCAACTGAGGTTGCAGTGAGCAGTGCCACAACTCCGAGCGCAGCAACTGCCACTCCCACAAGATCAAGCCCAGTAACGAGCACTGCAGCGCCACAGGCTGCCGCTATCGCTCCACCAATACCAAGTGGCCCCGCAGCAGCCTCATGAGCCACATACCAAGCCTCATCAGATGCCCGGGTTACGGGTAAACGAATCCCGACAAACCGGTTCGGTGCGAGTCGACGCTGTGAACCAAGCCAACAGACCCAAAGTTCTGCTGCGCCGATGATCACAAGGATCACCCCAACCACAAGCCCCCAGGCAGTCTGCTCAGTCAATCTGAGCAATATCGGTAGCAGTCCAGTAGGCCTTCATCTCTGTCACAAGGCCCTCGTCATTGAAGGTAAAGACATCAATAATGTCCACTGCAAACTTTGCGCCGCCCATCGAGGTAATTGCACGAAGGGGCGCAGCTGCAAAGTGATCAACCGCTCGAATCGGACCAGTCACAACAAGTTCGAGCGACTCAGCAAACTCGTGAGTACCGGCAAAGAACTCGCGCACTGCTGCCCGGCCAACAAAGGCGGGCTTATCTACTGGGTCAGCGACTACGGCATCCTCGGCAAAGATCGCTGCGATGGCGTCAATATCGCCTGCACTATGCGCAGCGGCGTAAGCAACGACGGTGGCCTTCATCTGGTCGGTGGTGAGTTGATTCGTAGACATAGGTTGAATCTGTAGCAGAACTAGCCAGGCTTGTCCTACTTGAGCAGAGCTCGGCCTACTCGAGCAGGGCTCGGCCTACTTGAGCAGGGCTTCTCCTACTTGAGCAGGGCTCCGGCATCAACGGGCAGCGTTACCCCGGTCACGTAGCGAGCCTCATCGGAACAAAGCCAGAGCAACGCATCAGAGATGTCTCCAGGTTCAACCCACGGAATGTCCATCGGCTGTTGTGGGCGAAGGAACTCTGCGGCATCTGCGACGGTTGGATTCTCCATATCCATACGAACCAGCTTGGGAAACAGATCGTTCTGAATCATCGGGGTGGCCACGGAAGTCGGATGGATTGTGTTGACACGAATCTGATTCGGGGCCAACTCAAGAGCTAATGAACGCATGAATCCGACTACCCCATGCTTGGCCGCGTTATAGGCCGGGCAGCCATAAAAACCCTTGAGGCCAGCTGTTGAAGAAGTGATCACAATCGCCCCGCCTTCATTTTGCTGAATGATCTTTTTCATGCCAGCACGCACAGTGTTGAACACGCCAGTCAGGTTGATCCCGATGGTTTCGTCCCACTGCTCAGAGGTAAGAAATTGGGTTGGATTTGGTGAATAAGTTCCCGCATTCGCAACAATGACATCAAGACGGCCAAAGCGTTCGTAGCCAGCGTTGACCACCTCTCGCAGCCGGGGCAGGTCTCGCACATCTCCCACTTCGGCGTGCATGACTCCACCTGCAGATTCCACAAGCTTGACGGTCTCTGCTAGGTCGGCCTCGGTAGCTAGGGGGTAGTAGCACTCAGGTAAATCTGAACAAACATCCACGCCAATAATTTTGGCCCCCTCAGACGCGAACTTCACTGCATGAGAGCGTCCTTGGCCACGAGCAGCACCCGTAATAAAAACGACTTTGCCTTCAAACCGAGCTGCACGTTCTGCCATGATGCGAGTCCCTCTCCTAGTGCCGGTGCCGAGCGAGCTTATGCCCCTTTACTCAGACCTTTGTATCCTTCTGTGAACCCCACGGCGCGCAGTGCCTCGGCCCAAGAAGAAGCGGTCGCTGATTCACCGTCGATGGTTTCTATTCGCAGCCGGCGAACCCGTGAACTACTGCTGCTAGATCCACCAAAACCTGTTGCGCTCGCAAACGACCCGAGCATCTGCACCCAAGAGTCATGCCGAGATGCTGCTTCGAAGGTGAGGAGCCGCTTGCCTCCACGCTCAAGATACGCACAGAGGTCACCATCCACGATGAGTGCATATGCTCCGATCGCTCGGGATGGTCTGCCAGAGCTCTCTGGCCAAGGCAAAGCGGCACCGAAGGGCTGCGCAGGGTCCGTTGCGGCAAGCACCCAGGCGTCAGGCCTATCAGCAGCATCAGGCCTACCAGCAGCGTCAGTCCTATTACTAGTATCCGGCTGAGTCATAGCCCGGAGCAGGTCCACGGCCCCAGGTTTGGCGAACTGCGCCGCACCCAAGCCATCCACAAAATACCCGCGACGTACCTGACCGCGCTCCTCAAGCAGCTTGAGGACGGGATACACCCCAGCAAATCCCCCCTCCACCCCTTCGGCTAACGCCATCTCTCGGGTGAGTACGCCATAACGCTCGAGCAGTTGGAGTGCGCGTTGTGTCACAAACTCGGTTGGGCTTGGGGCCGGCAAAAACAGTGGTGCCGTCAATGACCAACGACCAGCCCCCGCTGGCGGGCCAAGCCGTGAAACCCGCAACGAGGCTCGAGCAGCGCTGCTGCTTGGCCTGCGCGAACGAGACCCCGACGCAGACCGAGACCCAGAACGAGACCCAGAACGAGAGGAACCGCCAGATGCCTTGGCTCTCAGTGGAGAAAGCGAATCACTGGTCACCTCTCCAGCCCAGACCAAGTCCCAGAGCGCCTCGAGAACAGTCTGGTCGTCATACGGCAAAGATGCAGCCGCCACCGCTGCGGTGAGTTCTGCCCAGAACGAGGCTCCGTGAGTGCTGAGGTGTGCTCGAAGCGCATGGTGATGTGGTTCATCGGTGCCAGATTCCTTGGCTGTCGCTACTGCTGGCACTAAAGCTGCAACCTGATCGCGAAACATCAGGCGCACGCGACCGTCATGCGCCCCAACTGCCCCAGCTCCAAGCCAGACCACCTCACCCGTGGCACAGAGCAGGTCGAGATCAGCTGAGGAGAAGTTCTTGACTCGTTGACACAGTATGTCTGCCTCGATCAATGATCCCGGCAAGGCCGCTCCCTGTAACAGCCCAATCGCTTCGGCCACAGCATCTGTTCCGCTTCGTCCCGATCCAATCCCTTGCCATCTTGGCAAGAAGCGAGCGAGTGCAGCCGAATCAACTGGCTCGACCTCTTTACGCAGAGCTGCAAGCGAACGCCGCCGCAACCTGCGCAGGACCTCGGCATCGCAGAACTCAACCCCCGATCCACCCGGAAGAAATTCACCAGTGAGTAGACGTTGCGTGCCAACGAGTTCGGCTAGCGACAGGCGTGCTATCTCTTGGGAGATCCCTAAGCGTGCTGCAATCTGCGCACTCGTGAAAGGTCCATGTGTGCGAGCAAAGCGCTCTACCAAATCTCGGAGCGGACTCTCACCACTTTCTAATGAGACTGAATCAGTGAAGGCAGTCGGTAAGCCCACAGGAATAGCAAGGCCAAGGCCATCACGCAGGCGGGCAGCATCCTCTGCTGCGCTATAGCGCTGTTCGCCGGCCATGTTGACGGTGATGACTCGTCGTCGTTCCACAAGTTGCTCGAGCCATGTCTGGAGAACCTGCGGCGAAGCTTCGCCGATGCGTGCAGCAAGTTCGACTTCGGTGAGTGGACCAAGCAAGCGAAGCAGGTCATGCAGTTCGTCTGCGTCCCGGGCGGCACGATCAAGAGTGAGCCGCTGCAGTTCCATCTCGACGAGATCAACAACCTCTGGATCTAATAGAGACCGAAGTTCCTCTACGCCGAGGAGGTCCCGCAGTAACTCCCTGTCTAAGGAAAGCGCCGCGGCGCGCCGTTCTGCGAGCGGGGCGTCGCCTTCGTACATAAAGACAGCGATCCAGCCAAAGAGCAGCGAACGCGCAAAGGGTGAAGCAATCGGGGTTTCCACCTGAACCACGCGAATTCTGCGAGAGCGAACCTCACTCATGATCAACCGCAAGGCCGGCAGGTCAAAAATATCGTTGCAGCACTCTCGGGTGGTCTCGAGCAGGATAGGAAAGCTGGGGTATTTCGAGGCCACCGACAGCAGATCTGCTGCCCGCTGTCGCTGCTGCCACAGTGGGGTGCGTTGGCCCGGTCGGCGCCGTGGCAACAGCAGAGCTCGAGCCGCAGCCTCTCTGAATCGGGCAGCAAAAGCTGCTGTTCCTGGAAGTGCTGCAACCACCTCGGACTCGACCTCGTCGGGGTCGGGGAACAACAACTCCATGGGCAGGTCTTCTGCTGCCTCGGGTAAGCGAACCACGATGCCATCGTCAGACCAGAGCACTTCAGCGCCGAAACCATCGCCTAATTCGGAAGAGAAATGCGCATCGAGGCGTGTGCGAATGATGGTGGCCCATGGCGCATGAACTCGCGAACCAAATGGTGAGTGGATACATACTCGCCAATCACCGATCTCATCTCGAAAGCGTTCAACGAGCAGCGTCCGATCAGAGGGAATCGCCCCCGTGGCCTGAGCCTGCTCATCGAGATACGTCAACAGAGTGCTGACTGCGGCATCGTCAAGGGCGTGACGTGTGCGCAGTTCTGCTTCGGCCTCTTCTTGAGGCAGGGTGGAAATCCTTCGCAGGAATTCACCAACTGCTCGCCCTAATTCGGCCTCACGCCCCGGGCCATCACCGTGCCAGAACGGCATTTTTCCGGGCTGCCCTGGAGCAGGACTCACAATCACGCGCTCAAAGGTGATCTCTTCGATTCGCCAGGTTGTGGCCCCGAGAAGGAAGGTTTCGCCTACCCGAGACTCATAAACCATCTCTTCGTCCAGCTCGCCCACTCGAGTGCCCTCGGGCAAGAACACTCCAAAGAGACCCCTATCTGGGATGGTGCCGCCTGAGATAACGGCTAGGCGTTGGGCTCCTGCGCGACCGCGCACAGTGCCCGCTAAGCGATCCCACACCACACGTGGTCGAAGTTCGGCGAACTCTTCAGCCGGGTATCGACCAGCAAGCAGATCAAGGGTATTTTCGAAGAGCTCCCAAGACAGCGTGGAGTAGTTCGCCGCTGATCGGCACAGATCAAACAGTTCAGTGACCTGCCACTCATCGAGCGCACAACTCGCAACGATCTGCTGCGCCAGCACATCAAGTGGATTCACCGGAACCTTCGTGTGCTCAATGAGGCCCTCCTGCATCCGCTGCGCCACCACTGCAGCCTCGAGTAGATCCGCTCGATGCTTCGGGAAGATCCGCCCGCGACTCGCTACTGCGACTTGATGACCAGCGCGGCCGATGCGTTGCAGACCCGCAGAGACAGAGCCCGGCGAGGCCACCTGAATGACCAGATCTACAGCCCCCATATCGATGCCGAGTTCAAGCGAACTCGTGGCCACGAGACCCTTGAGCTGACCGCGTTTCAGCTCATCTTCTACGACGAGTCGGCGCTCGCGAGACAGCGACCCGTGATGCGCCTTGACGAGTTCTTCACTCTCCCCGTCCCCCTCAAGGGCCTCGGGCTCGTGACTCCCCTGTTCTGCTGCAAGTTCATTGAGCCGGCTCGCCAACCGCTCGGCCATTCTGCGCGCATTCACAAACAGCAAAGTGGAATGGTTCTCTTCGATCAACTTGAGCAACTCGGCATCCATTGATGGCCAGGCCGACCCAGAACCGGCATCGAGTTCTGGCACCGGAACCACCACCGAGAGTTCGAGTTCCTTGCGCATACCTGCATCCACAATGGTGACCGGCCGCTGAATCGGAGCCTGATCACTAGGAGTGAACCCTCCCAAGAATGCTGCAACGGCCTCGAGTGGCCGCTGGGTGGCCGAGAGCCCGATCCGTTGCAGCTTGCGCCGAGTCTGATCGCGAGCCGTCCTGAGGTACTCCAAGCGTTCAAGGCTCAAACTCAGATGAGCACCCCGTTTGGTAGGTGCAAGAGCATGGATCTCATCCAGAATCACGCAATCCACGCTCACTAATGACTCACGAGCGGCAGAGGTGAGCATGAGATAGAGCGACTCGGGGGTAGTGATCAGGATGTCGGGCGGAGTGCGAACCAACGCTCGGCGCTCAGTAGCCGTGGTATCTCCGGTACGAACTCCGACTGTGGGTGCAACAAATTCAAGACCAAGCCGCTGCGCTGCAAGTGCAACTCCTCGAAGTGGACTCTGCAGATTTTTCTCTACGTCAACTGCGAGCGCACGCATAGGCGAGATGTACAGCACTCGCACTCCCGCACCAGGCTCAGTCGGAGAAGCAGACTCGCTCGCAGAACCAGACTGGTCGCGAGCTTGAACTGAGCGGGCGCCGAGAGAATCGATCGCCCACAAAAATGCCGCCAAAGTCTTACCTGAGCCCGTAGGGGCACACAACAAAGTGTTCTCCCCTGCGCTGATCGGCCCCCATGCCTGTGCCTGTGCCGCAGTTGGCTCTGGGAAGGAAGATTCAAACCATGCACGCACCGCCGGAGAGAAAGGTGAAAGAGAATCTCCGGCCATTGCCCTACGCTAGTGATATGGCAGGTGCAAGAGCGAAAGAGTTCCATCCTGCATTCGAGGAATACTGCGAAGCTATCTGGGAACTCCGCGAAGACGAGATCGATGTCATTCAGGCCCGAATCGCTGAGCGAGTCGAGGTGTCTCGGCCTGCAGTTTCCGAGATGATCCGCCGAATGGAGCAGGAGCATCTGCTGATCCTCGGCGACAAAATCACGCTGACCGAAACTGGTATGGCCCTTGCCGAGCGGGTAGTTCGCCGCCACCGCCTAGCCGAGCGATTCCTGACCGATATTTTGGATCTCTCTTGGGCGGACGCTCACCTTGAGGCAGGCAAGTGGGAACATGTGATCTCGGAGTCAGTGGAGATCGCCCTAGCGCGAGTTCTAGGAGACCCAACAACCTGCCCGCATGGCAATCCCATCCCCGGGGCCAACTATGAGGCCCCAGATTCGTATCCCTTGCGAGCAGTACCGGTGGGGTCGGCATTCACGGTGAGTCGCATACCTGAGGAACTGGAATTCACCCCGGGACTCCTCGACTTTTTGGAAGAAAACTCCCTGCTTCCTGGCCACTCTGGAGTGCTGACGGCTCTGTCCCCAGATGGCACTGCAACAGTCAAGATCGACGGAAAGCACGTAGGAATCGGCTCCTTCGCCTCCGAGCGAATCCTAGTGATTGCCTAGTTCAGCAAGACTTCTGGTAGCTGCCCCGTGTGGATCACGGTGAGGCGCTTCGTCGAGCGAGTGAGCGCAACGTAGAGCGACTGCGCCCCACGAATTTGCTCATTGAGGACGCGCTTCGGTTCAACAACCAGCACCGAGTCCAACTCGAGGCCTTTGACAAGGTTCACGGGAACCACCGTCACCTGCTTCTCGAGTCCCTGCCTTGTCGCTCGGCCGTAATCGATTCCTGCCCGGGTCAGAGCCGCGTCAATTTGTTCCGCCATCGACTCAGGGACGATCACACCAATGTTTCCCGAGCCGATTGTCTTGAGCTCATAGCGGACTCGCTCGACTACCTCGGCTTCGAGTTCGCTACTCGCCACGCCCAAGATCAGCGGGGGCTCACCCGTGTGACGAATAGATTGAGGAGGGGCAATCCCCGGCGCAGCCAAGACCAACATTTTGGCGGCAAGTTCCATAATGGGACCTGGAACCCGGTAGCCGATTGTTAGATCAGCTCGCCGGGGCGGCCTGCGGTCCGGCAGGTATTCGAGTACTGATTCCCAACTCTCATGTGGCCAAGCACCAGTTGCTTGTGCAATGTCACCCACGATGGTCATAGAGCCATTCAATGAACGACGGTCCAGCATTCGCAACTCCATCGGTGACAAGTCCTGTGCCTCATCAACCACGATGTGGCCAAAGGTGCGAACTGCGTCAGCCTCGAGGTGCTTCGGACGTGGTCCAAGCAATTCGAGCGCCTCATCCAGAAGCGGTACGTCGTCTGCTGGAAAAACGACTTCGTTGGGAACATGGCTGCGGTCCCGGAACAACAAAGGCCACTCGGAGTCTTTGAGCCGCCCGCTCCCAGCAGAACGCAACAACCCACGCGATCCGAACAAGTCGTTCAGTAACTCGGCCGGAGTGAGCACCGGCCACATGCGTTCGAGCGCCTCGATGACAGCCGGGTCACGGCGAATGCGCTCGCGGATGGCCTCGAGCGTCTCTTCGCTACGCGAAGTGCTCGCCAGCCGCTCAAAGACCAACTGCTCGACATGGCGCCGGCCGGCATTGTGAGTACGAGAGCGCCGGCGCGCCTGCTCAATAATGTCTACGGAATCCTCGGGGGTGAGTACCAAGAACTGCAATCCGTATGGAATCCGAAGAGACTCGCGTAGCGGATGTTGACGGTCGCGAACGGCTCGGCGAATCACGTTGATCATGCGGCTATCACCTTTGACCCTGCCAACTTCGGTTAGGTCATGGCCGCTTGAGCGAATCGCTGGCACTAAGTCGGCTAGCACAGCAATCTGGATTCCTGCCTCGCCTAATGAGGGCAGCACCTGCTCGATATAGGACAAGAACACACGGTTAGGCCCAAGCACCAACACGCCTTGTCCTTCGAGTGGAAATCGCTGTGAGTACAACAAGTAGGCCGCCCGATGTAGAGCAACAACGGTCTTTCCTGTTCCTGGGCCTCCTTGAACTACCAGCACGCCTTGCAGAGGGGACCGAATGATTCGATCCTGTTCGGTCTGGATCGTGCCAACGATGTCTGACAACTTGCCCGAGCGTGACTCCTCAAGTGCAGCGATCAGTGCGCCGTGGCCCTGCACCTGACCCTGATCGAGTGCCGCAGTGGCGGACCCAAACAGTTCGTCATCGATTCCGAGCAACGTCTGACCGCGGCTAGCGAAATGGCGACGGCGACGCAGCCCCATAGGGTCAAGTCCAGTGGCCCGGTAAAAGGTTTCGGCTAAGGGCGCTCGCCAGTCAACAACAATGGAGTTGCTCTTATCGTCCGATACTGCGATTCGGCCGATATGGAAGCTCTCTCCTTCTGGGTCTTCTTCGGTTGGCTCGGTATCAACCCGACCAAAAATCAAGGAACGCTCACCCAGTTCGAGTTGGTGCAGACGCACACCCACTCGCTCCCACACCACATCGCGCTCATAACGATTCTGAAAAGTGCCACCCTGCCCATCCACGACCCCCTCGCGCATCGCCTCGGCAATCGCGCGAGCGCGCTCTAAGCACAAGTAAGCATTGTCTATATAGGCCTGCTCAAGTTCAAGCTCGGGGTGATTTGCCACGCGGTCTCCTGTATGAGCCGGTCGGGATAAGGGGAGAGATAAGTGTACTTACTCCCCCGGGCACAGAAAATCGGGAACTCCAGAGCCCAATTACTGGCCCAGTTCCTCGCCGATCTCATGAAGAGCCGACCTGAGCGCTAGTCGCAAGCGGCGCGCCTGGGACGCGTCAAGATGCGCCACAAGGCCAGTTGCCGGGGCTCCGAACTCCTCGGTGGTCAGTTGAATTCGAGGGGTGGCATCGAGGTAGTCATCACAGACTGAGACTGCCCAGTTCAAAGGCAACATTTCGGCTGCATCCTCGGGGTCAACCGGTGGAACAGGAATTTGATCGTCGTCGATACTGCGGCGCATATGGCTCCCTGATGGTTATGGCTCCCAAGATGATTATGGCTCCCAAGATGATTGATACAGATGATTATGGCCCCAGATGGGAGAACTCAGGGTACGCATGATTGACTTACACATGATGACTCAAGCTCATGCAGACTCTATTTTTATTCGTGCTTGCACTGGCCTAGCAACTGAGCGCCCTCCGGTCTGGTTTATGCGCCAGGCGGGACGTTCCCTTCCCGAGTACCGCGCTATTCGCGGCACGGGCACCATCCTTCGTGCAATCGCTGATCCCGATTTGGCCACAAAAATCACCCTGCAACCAGTGCAGCGTTACGGCACCGATGCAGCGATTCTGTACTCAGACATCATGACTCCCGTGCACGCAATTGGGTTCGGGGTAGATATCGCTCCGGGAATCGGGCCGGTGGTTGAGCACCCCTTTCGCTCGCGAGCGGACCTGCAGCGGCTTCGTCCGCTCGACGCCGAGGCCGACACCCCCTATGTGGTGGAGACAGTTCGGAATTTAGTAAGCGAACTCTCGGTACCGCTCATTGCCTTTGCTGGAGCACCGTTCACTGTTGCGAGCTATCTGCTCGAAGGAAAACCGTCTCGTACGTATGTCAAGACCAAGGCGCTCATGCATACCGACGAGGCACTCTGGTTTGACCTGATGGATTCCCTAGCGGACTTGGCAATTGACTCGCTCCGATCGCAGATCAGTAACGGTGCTGCGGCAGCGCAACTCTTTGATTCCTGGGCGGGTGCACTCAGCCCGAGTGATTATGAAAAATTCGTGCTTCCAAGCTCAACCAAAGTCATGACTGCGGTTGCCGAACTTGGGGTACCGCGAATTCATTTTGGTGTAAATACTGCCGAGCTACTCGGATTGATGGCATCCGCAGGAGCAGAGGTAGTCGGCGTGGACTGGAGAACCCCGCTCGACGCTGCTCGCACCCGTGTGCCCGAATCGGTAGCCCTTCAGGGAAACCTTGACCCTGCTCTGCCCGCTGCCGGATGGGGACCGACCGAGCCTGCTGTGCTTGATGTACTCGCTCGTGGCAAAGGAAACCCTGGGGGGCGCGGCGGTCACATCTTCAATCTGGGCCACGGTGTACTTCCTGAAACAAACCCAGAGGTCCTCGAGCGAGTGATCGAACTCATCCACTCCACAACTCCATAAAGGCCAAAGAAATGACTCCAAACAGTTCAACTGACGCACTGCATATCGGCATCCTTGTCATGGCGTATGGCACTCCCTCAAGTCCCGAGAACATTCCTGAGTACTACACGCATATTCGCCGTGGTCGGCCACCCACTGACGAACAACTGCAAGACCTGATCAGCAGGTACGCGGCTATTGGCGGGATCTCTCCGTTGCGCGAACGAACCCAAGCTCAGCTCGATGCAGTTGACGCAGCGCTCAAGGTCCTAGCCGGTGACTCCGCACACCCCGACTGCTTCTTGGTTCAACTCGGCCAAAAACATGCTGCTCCCTTCATTGAAGATGGGGTAGCAGCGCTGGTTCAGGCTGGGGCGCAGCGCATTGTTGGCCTCGTCCTCGCACCGCATTATTCGGGTTTCAGCGTGGGGCAATACCAGGCGCGAGCCGCGAGCGCCGCAGAGGAGTTTGGAGTGCCCTTCGTGGGCCTTGACTCTTGGAGCCTAAACGAGGCGTATCTCACGCATCAGGCCAATTCGGTTCGGGAACAACTTCAGGGATTACCGACCAACACGCACGTCTTTTTCACTGCGCACTCACTGCCCGAACGAGTACTCCTCGATGACCCCTACCCAGAGCAGCTTCTAGCATCAGCTGAAGCAATCGCAGAGCGTGCTGGATTGGCCAGCAGCGAACAGGCCAGCAGTAGTCGAACCTCGAGCAGTAACCAAACATGGAGCATCGGTTGGCAATCCGCCGGGCGAACACCTGAGCCTTGGCGGGGACCAGACATTTTGGACTGCATCAAAGAAGTGTCTGCCACTGGCTCGGCTGAGGGGGTCCTGGTGGTGCCGCAGGGCTTTACTGCGGATCACCTCGAGGTGCTCTTCGACCTAGATATTGAAGCTGCTGACCTGGCCGCTCAGCTCGGCTTGGCCTTTGCTCGAACCGAGGTGGTCAATGCTGACTCCGCAGTGATGGCTGCGCTCGCCTCGCTGTTGTTTGACCTTGCCGAGATATGAGCCAATTGCTCATCATCGGCGGCGGCATCACTGGTCTGGCTGCGGCTTGGGAAGCCGTGCAGTTTCCCAGAGTTGAAGTCACCCTGATTGATGCTCAGCCTCGACTGGGTGGCAAAATTCTGGGCTCGGAAATCGCCATTGCGGATGAGCAGTCCTTGATGATCGACGAAGGCGCTGATGCCTTCTTGGCCCGTGTGCCAGACGCAGTTCAGCTCTGTAAAGAGCTTGGCCTAGAGGAAGAGTTCACTCACCCTGCAGTCGGCCGAGCCCAAGTCTTTCTGGGGGGTGAGCTTCGATTCCTACCCACTGACACTGTGCTGGGAGTGCCCCTAAATTTTGAGTCGCTAGCTGCGAGCGGACTGCTCTCGGCCGCGGCCATTGAGCGTGCTCGCTCAGAGGTTGATGCCGATTGGCCCGCGCCCACAGGTGATGTGTCCATTGGGGAATTCCTGACCGAGCGATACGGGCGCGAGCTAGTGGAACATGTGGTTGCGCCTTTGATTGGTGGCATCAACGCCGGGAACGTGGACAGGCTCAGCCTGCAGGCAGTCACCCCGCAACTCTTTGCGGCCGCTCGTGGCGGCGGCAGCTTGACCCTGGCACTGCGTAAACAGCAACAACAGTCCCCTGCTGATCCGACGGATCCTGTCTTTACTGCTCTGCTCGGTGGCACCTCAGTCCTAGTTGACGCGCTCCACGATGCCCTCGAAGCCAGAGGGGTCCGGATCCTGACCGGGTCCGAAGCAGTGAGTTGTTCGCAGTCAGACCAAGGCAAGATCCTCACTGAGTTGAGCACCGGGCCCATCTCATCTGATGAGGTGCTGATCTGCGCTTCGGCTGCCAAGGCCGCTCACCTACTTCGCAGCATCAGCCCAAACACAGCTAGGCAGCTTGAACAAATTTCCTATTCCTCAGTTGCGTTACTCACGTTCGTCTTTAACAAAGAGTCGGTACCGGGCGAGCTACTTGCATCTGGGTTTTTGATTCCCCGGACGGCTCAGTTGCTCATGACTGCTGCCTCGGTGGGGTCAACCAAATGGGCTCATTGGGATGATGGGAAACACGTTGTGCTGCGAGTTTCCGCTGGTCACTCGGGTGATCTTCGAGGCGCAGAGCTGACAGATGCAGAACTCATCTTGGGCTTGCAGGCTGATCTGCAGACCACATTAGGAATCACCGATTCCGCCGTAGCCACTCGGGTTTCTCGGTGGCCCGATGGATTTGCGCAGTACGAAGTTGGGCATCTGCAACTCATTGAGAGCATTGAGCAATCCCTGAACAAAGATTGCCCGGAGATTTTGCTCGCAGGTTCCTCGTATCGGGGCCTTGGGATTCCCGCATGCATCGAGCAAGGCCGAAGCGCCGCCGCCAAACTCGTAGACAGCTAACTGTTGGTGGATCAGCTACTGCCCAAGCTGAGCTCGCGAACGTCACCTTGCACCGTTTGCTCGGCTGAGCTCCCAAACTGCAAGGTGACCTCGAAGGGCTTGTTCAAATCAAGCGCCTTCTTCAAGCCGATCAGCTCGATGTAGGCGCCGCTCTTAGTCAAATTGACTGTCTGTGAAGGAACCAAGGACACAGGCTCATCTGGCACCAACCTTGCCGACTCAGCCCACTCTTCCGAGACACTCACCCCAACGAGTGAATCCTGAGTTGCCCCGCCAGTGATGCTGAGCGAGACCATCACATCTTGGCCTGCTTCGGTGGGCGGAGCGAACACATTCGACACACTGGGCAACGTCGCAGGTGCTGCAGTGGTGGTGGTGCCTTCAGCCTCGGCCCCAGCCTCGGCCTCAGTCGTCGTCGTCATCTCAGACTCCGTGCTGCTGCAGGCGGTCAGGGAACCGCCAGCCACAAACAAGATGGCCAAACCAAATCCAAGTGCCCGGCGAGTTCTCAACTTGGGGTGATCGTGTTTTGCAAAACGCAACATAAGAATCCTTTGATGTGCAATATGCCTTTGATGTGCACTGTGCCTGCGAACTTTCGCTCGGCACAGACTGCCTTTCACAATAGGCCAAGCAGCTAGGTGACCTGATAACCCGCACCCGCTCTACTCGCTCCAACGACCTAGGCGCGCTCAGCGGATTTTCTCAGCCGGCGGCTTGGGTTCGTACAAGTTGGCCGGCAGGGTGCGAAGATCATGGTTCGTGAAACCGCATCTGCTCCGTCTCGTATTAGGTCTGCTTGCTGGACTGATGATCTGCGCTGCGCTACCACCTTGGGGATGGTGGCCACTCGCTATGGTCGGAATCGCCTTGTGGGCTGCGCTGCTGGGCAATCAGGCAGGGTTGCAGCGCTACCTGATCTCTTGGATGGTTGGCCTGGGATGGTTTGCGCCCTCAGTGCTGTGGATGTGGAAACTCACACCCGCTGGCTACTTGGGTGGACTGCTGTTTGGTTGGACGATCATGGTCGGCCTGGTTGGCCTATCCGTTCCACCGAACCGCTGGAGGCTCTTGATGCTGCCGGCAAGCGTGGTGATCTTTGAGTGGTTCCACTGCCACGCGCCATTCGGGGGCGTGCCGTTGTCCCTGCTGTCGATGAGCCAGGGCCGCGGTCCGCTGTTGCCGATTGCTCGACTTGGCGGAGGCCTACTGGTGAGTGCTGCAGTGGCCGCTTTGGGCATTGCGTTGTACATCGCTGTGGCAGAGAAACAGTGGAAGCAACCGTTAGCTGTGCTGTTGGGTTGTGCGCTGCTCGTCGGGGCTGGCATGGCCTCGCTCAATCTGGTGCACCCGATCTCGGGCCCCGATAGCCAGATCCGCATTGCTGCAGTTCAGGGTGGAGGCAAACAAGGGACGCTGTTCGACTCCGAGCAGGTTCCCGAGGTGTTCAACGCTCACCTGAGAGCAACGCAATCCATAGATCAGCCTGTTGATTTGGTGATCTGGCCCGAGAACGCCATCAACGTAGCGGGACCTTTTAGCCAAGATGCTTGGAAGGATCAGATTGCAACAGAAGCAGAGCGCCTCAACGCTCCAATCCTGGCGGGGGTAGTCGAGGATGATCCGAATGATCCCAAGCAGTTCCTGAACTACTCAGTAATAGTCAATCCCGATGGCACTCTCGGTGACCGTTACGACAAAGAACGCAGGGTTCCCTTCGGCGAATACGTTCCGCTTCGCTGGCTCTTTGAGCCACTCGCCGGTAGCTCACTTCCACCCCGTGATGCAGCCCCCGGGGTAGGACCCTCGATGGTAGAAACCCCTGCGGGGCCTATTGCAGTGGCCATTAGTTGGGAAGTTTTCTTTGCGCGACGGATTCGAGAAGGGGTCCGACTCGGAGGCGAAGTTGTTGTCAATCCAACGAATGGTTCGAGTTACTGGCTGACTCAAGTACAAACACAGCAGCTAGCTACCTCTGCATTTCGAGCAGTCGAGAGCGGCCGCTGGCTTGTTCAAACCTCGCCCACAGGGTTTTCAGCTGTATTTGATGACACAGGCAAGATCTTGCAGCGCAGCAACATCAGCGAATCCAAGGTGTTGATCGCAAGCGTCCCTCGGATGACCGGAACAACTCCTGCGCAGGCACTCGGAGACGTACCAGCGCTGTTTTTGGCCGGAATTGCCATCGCTTTGGCAGGGTCTCACCGCATCCGCAGCCGTTCCAAGAGCCCCGTCATTTGACCATCAGCATTTGACCATCAGGTAGCCGCACAGCGAAGCTTGTACCTTATGAACAAAGGTGCGGCGAGCTCAGGACCAGGATCATTGCCGCGATTACCCGGCCCGGATGACCCGCTTCGCATTGCCTACCTCACGTATCGAGGGAAACCACACGTAGGTGGACAGGGCGTGTACACACGGCATCTGACAAAGGCACTCGTCGACCTTGGTCACAGCGCAGAGGTCCTCTCAGGCCAGCCGTACCCCATTCTTGATGAGCGGGTTCCGCTCGTGAGCCTGCCAAGTTTGGATATTTACAACGATTATTTTCCCATGCGCATGCCTGCCTGGTGGGAACTCAAAGATAAGTGGGACTACGCCGAAGTTACGGCGTTCTCGAGCGGTACCTTCCCCGAACCCCTCGCATTTTCATTGCGAGCTTGGGATCACCTGAAGGCCCGCCGCAATGATTTTGACCTGGTACAAGACAACCAGTGTCTGGGCTACGGATTACTCCTGATGGAGCGCATGGGTCTTCCGGTTCTAGGAACCATCCATCACCCAATCACGATGGACCGCAGACTGGAAATGCAACACGCCGAATCGGCTTATGAGCGCTGGTCAAAGTCGCGCTGGTATGCATTTACCAAGATGCAAACTCGAGTTGCCAAGCGTCTTCGACGAGTCATCACGGTCAGTCGATCCTCATATGACGACATCTGCCGAGACCATATGGTCTCACCTGAGCGGCTCTTTGTTGTTCCAGTCGGGGTCGATCCCGAACTGTTTATTCCACTCCCCGGCATTGAGCGCAAGACCAATCAGATCATCTCAACTGCATCTTCGGATGTTGCAATGAAGGGGCAGCGTTACCTGCTCGAAGCCCTCGCCAAACTCCGCGCCGAGCGACCAAACCTCAAGCTGATCATGGTGGGTCGGCTCAAAGAGGGATCTGCTGCTCAGCGCACGATCGAGCAACTTGGCCTTGAAGACGCTGTGGAGTTCGTATCGGGCATCACTGATGAACAACTCGTGGAGCTCTACAACGAATCTGCCTGCGCTGTTGTGCCTTCCCTCTACGAGGGTTTCTCACTCCCAGCGATTGAGGCGATGAGTACCGGATGCCCCCTTGTCGCTACAACTGGCGGGGCAATTCCCGAGGTGGCCGGTCCCGATGGTGAGACCTGCTTCATGACCATTCCTGCCGACAGCGAATCCCTTGCAGCCGGAATCCGCCGAGCGCTTGATAACCCTGAGGCTGCGAAACAAATTGGTGCAGCGGGGCGCGATCGTGTGATTTCCCGCTGGAGTTGGAGACACACCGCTGTGCGTACTGTCGACCATTACCGGGCGCTCCTCGAAGACACCGCTCGCGATCGCTACGACCGCCGCTAGTACACCACTCGACACAGAGAACCGCATAAGGACTACGCCGTGCTAACAGTTGATTATCAAGAACTCGGACTGAGCGAGGGAGACCTTGTTCTCGATATGGGGGCAGGCGCTGGACGCCACTCCTTTGAGTGCTTTCGCCGAGGTGCACGAGTCGTGGCCTTGGATTACGACTTCGCAGAACTACCGCCCGTCTCAGCTTTGTTCTGGGCAATGCGAGAAGCCGGTGAAGCTGACCCGGAAGGCCTTGGCGCCTGCCTGAATGGCGACGCACTTCGATTGCCATTTGCCGACAACACCTTCGATCGCATCATCTGCTCTGAAGTTTTTGAGCACATCCCAGATGATGAGGGTGCAATGGCCGAACTTGCGCGGGTGCTGAAGCCCGGCGGAATTCTGGCAGCGACAGTCCCCGCATGGTTCCCCGAGAAGGTCTGCTGGGCGCTCTCTGCGGAGTACCACGCCCCGCTCGCCGCTGGCGGCCATGTTCGTGTCTACACCGAACCACTCTTTCGCCATCGCCTCACCGAAGCCGGACTGAAGCCACAAAGCTCGCACCGGGCTCACGCCTTGCATGCGCCTTACTGGTGGCTGAAATGCATAGTGGGCGTGAGTAATGACATCCACCCGCTGGTTCAGGCGTACCATAAATTGCTGGTCTGGGATATTGCCAAAGCACCGGCGCTGACGCGTACTGCCGAGCGCTTGCTCAACCCTGTGCTCGGCAAGAGCATCGTGGTGTATTCCCGCAAGCCAGCAACGAGCAATCGCAACTCAACGAAGCAGGCCACTGCTGTCTTACCCGAGAGTGCTAGTCACGCTCGCGTGAATTTTGCCGACTCCTCGGGTGCCTCTTCCACCGAGAGGGCCGATGCCGGTGTCTGATCATCATCTCGTCGACATCGACGGCCTCGTAACTGCAGCCGAGCTCAGCGCCACTGTTGATGCCATTGCAGAATGGCAACTCCCCTCTGGGATGGTGCCGTGGTTCCCCGGCGGACATGCAGACCCCTGGAACCATACTGAGGCCCTCATGGCGCTGATGTTGGGGGGCCACCGTGAGGCCGCTGAACGGGGATTCGACTGGCTGGCCTCGTTGCAACGAGAAGATGGCGCTTGGCATCAGTACTACCTCGATGGTGAAATCGAACAGGACAAACTTGACGCAAACTGCGTGGCCTATGTTGCGGCAGGAGTTTGGTTTCACTGGTTGACCTACCGTGACCGCGGGGCGCTCGAGTCCATGTGGCCGATGGTGCGTGCTGCAACCGATTTTGTACTGGGTCTGCAGCAGCCCCGAGGCGAGATCATTTGGGCACGTCATGCGGATTCCACCCCCTTTGCCTTTGCTCTGCTCACAGGGTCCTCCTCGATCTGCCATAGCCTGAGATGCTCGATTGCTATAGCTCAAGAGTTGGGCCACGAGCGTCCAAACTGGGAGCTTGCCGCTGGGCGACTCTTTGCTGTGATCCGCGACGACCCCGATGCTTTTGCTCCGAAGCACCGTTGGGCCATGGACTGGTACTACCCCGTGCTCTGCGGAATCCTGGGCGGCGAAGCAGGCCGAGAACGCCTGCGGCATCGCCATGAGGCGTTCACCTTGAAGGGATGGGGTATTCGATGTGTCTCAGACCGCCCGTGGGTGACTGCTGCAGAGACCTGTGAGTGTGCCATTGCGTACCTAGCAGTTGGCGAGGTGGACACAGCCAAGGAACTCTTTGCTTGGGCGCAACAACTTCGTACTGAAGGCCAGCGATACTGGACAGGAATCGTTATTCCTGAAGAGGTTCATTTTCCGGGCGGCGAACAATCCACCTACACCTCGGCTGCAGTCATCCTTGCAGCCGACGCATTAGGCGGAAAGTCTGCAACCTCAGGACTCTTTAGCAATCACTCGGCTCTACCGGATGTGAGTGCACCCTCTTGAATAAGCCCACCATGAATAAGCCCAGCATGAATCAGCCCATCCCAAATCAGCCCAGCAGGATCACCAAAGCACAGAGCGCGCTGTCAGCCTTGACTGTGCTGTTCTTCTCAATTGGATTTTTCGTGCAGCCAGTCGCTGCTGAACCTGGCGATACCACTACCTCACTCCCCGAGGACAACCGACTGCTCGGCAACAGCATTCAGCGACCGAATATGGGCATGAAGCCGCTGAGTCCCACTGATCCGGGCGGTTGGCTTCAGGTTTCGCTGTTCTTCTTAATCTGCGGGGGAATCATCCTGATTGCCTTCGCAGTCTGGTATTCCTCAAAGAAGAAGCGAGCGAAAAGGGCAGAGGCCGGACTCGATCCGGTTTCGCTAGCTCGGGCCAAAGGACAGGGCGTGCGAGCGCCATCACCGCTTGATAAAGCTCCCAGTCCTAGCCCAGAGACTGCCAGCCCCGAGACTGCCAGCTCAGAGACTGCTGGCTCAGAGACTGCTGGTTCAGAGAACGCGGGTCAGGACTCGTAGCGAGCCCGTTACCGATACTTCCTTGAACTGACCCGAGGCCAGCGCTGGAAGATAAATCTGCTCATAGGGAGGGCGTCCGCCATCTGATGGGTTCGGAAACACATCATGAATCGCGAGCGTGCCGCCGAGCGCAACGTGGGGTGTCCAGAGCCTGAAATCCAGAGCGGCCGGCTCTTCTCCATGGCCACCATCAATAAAGACAAAGGCACAGGGAGTGGACCAGACGCGTGAGACCGTTGGCGAGTCACCAGCAACGGCTATCACTGAGCCCTCGAGTCCTGCAAGGTAGATCGTGCGGCGAAACCATCCCAGCGTGTCCATCACACCGAGTTCATCGTCCATCAGGTCAGGCTCATGCCATTCCCACCCAGGCTGATTCTCTTCGGAGCCACGGTGATGATCAACCGCAATGAGCACCGTGTCAGCGGCTTGGGCCGCTGCTCCTAGGTAGACCGAGGACTTGCCACAATACGAGCCGACCTCTAATAACGGCGACCCTGGCAGCGCCAGTGCTGCTGAAAGGCCAGCTTGGTAGAGCGCAAGACCCTCATCGGCTGGCATGAATCCTCGAGCGGCCTCTGCTGCAGCACGCAAAATCGGGTCCATCAGATCGGGACATCTCCGTGCATCATCTCAAGTTCATCCTCATCAGGCTCATCGCCATGATGGGTGACTTTGAAGATCCAACGGTCGAGCACCAAGTAGCGCACCACCCACACCACCCCAAACCCGAGCAACTGCGCAATAAACACTGCGATCTGTTCGGTAACTCCCTGGCCACGGAACCGCTCTTCAACAAGATAGGTCAGCAAGGTGGCAAAGCTCACACCAAGCAAGGCTGCAACCCAGAACACCAGAATCTGGGTGCGAAGATTGTCTTTCGAGACTTCCCTCCAGACAAAGTACTTGTTCGCGAAGAAGTTCGGCAGAATCAAAATCAGTGAGCTCAGAATTGAGGCCTTGGTGTAGTCGCCATCAAAGACGAACTTCCCCGTCCCCTGAATCAGAAGCTGCCCAAACGGCACAAACACCACCGAGACCCCAACGTAACGGATCTGTTTGCGGCCCTCATCGGAGCGAGCGTGCTCCAGCAGGGAAGAGGGGGAAAGATTCACTTTCCTAGGCTATCGGAAGCGCGGGTCATAGCTAGAACTCAGTTGCCGACACAAAACAACTGGAGTTGTAGGCAACACTTTCGACGTGCGTAGATTCCTGATCGCCGGCCTAGTCGCTTGCAGCGCTGTGGCCTGCAGTAACTCAAAACCTTCCGATAGGCCACCCGTCCCAGCTTCGCTGCCGCCTGTCTCGTCTTCTCTCCCTGCCGTCTCAGCTTCGCTGCCGCCTGTCTCGCTTGAACCACTCCCAGCTGTGTCGCTTGAACCGCTCAAGGCAGACTTTGAGAACCCCATCGCTGGTGCTGCCCTACCCGGCACTGATTCGTTGCTGATCGCCGAGCGAGCAGGGCGAGTCATCCTCGTCAATCGCGATGATGCCGGACAGGTCACCTCGACGGAGACAGCACTAGATATCGAGAAGCTGGTAGGCAGCACAGATGCTGAGCGCGGTCTGCTCGGAATTGCCGTTCGGCCCGATGGGTCCGAGCTTTTTGTGAGCTACACCTCGGCTCAGGACGGCAGCAGCCAGCTGGACTCGTACAAGCTCAAGGGCGACCAGGTTGAGCCCAGCACGCGCAAAAACGTTCTGAGCGTTGAGCAGCCGTATGAGAATCACAACGGCGGCCATATCGCCTTTGGACCCGATGGATTTTTATACATGTCCCTTGGTGATGGTGGCAGTTCTGGCGACCCTGATGGCAATGCCCAGAATCGGGCAGTGTTGCTCGGAAAGATTCTGCGATTAGACCCCGATGCGGAACAGGCAGTCGCTGCCGACAACCCATTTGTGACCACACCCGGCGCACAACCGCAGATTTGGCTCACCGGGGTGCGAAACCCTTGGCGGTTTAGTTTTGACTCAGCTACCGGTGACCTATGGGTCGGCGATGTCGGTGAGAGCCAGACCGAGGAGATCAACTTTCTGCCAGCAAGCCAAGGCGGGGGACGCGGTGCAAACCTTGGCTGGGATATTTACGAGGGAACGGCCGAATTCGAGGACCCCAATCCCGCAGCAGGAGCGAGCAGCGCCGGTCCATTTACCCAGCCTCTAGTGAGCTATTCCCACGATGAAGGTTGTTCTGTCACTGGCGGTGTGGTGTATCGCGGCAAAGCAATTCCCGCGCTACAGGGTACGTACCTGTACACAGATTTTTGTAACCCGGAAATTCAGACCATTCGGCTGGACCCAGATCCCAGGGTGGAACCCCTAGGAGTGGAGTTGCCAAGCACGGCCGGATTCTTTGAGGACTCTTCCGGAGAAATCCTCGTAATCAGCCTGACGGAGGGCGTCTTTCAGTTAGTCGATCAGACTTGAATGGCCTTCAAATACTATTTGACACAAGTGTCAATCGCGAGTATCTTGATCTTTGCCCCATCTGGTCCCAGAAGCTTGGTTTGTGAGAGCCCAGCTTCTGGGACCGGTGTCGTTTTCAGCAGTTGCTAACGAGGCTTGCCTAGACCGGCCGAGTCATGCAAAGAGCCAGAGACTCCATTGCAATCGCTAGGAGCGTCCAAGGGCGAGTTGAGGATTCGCGCTCTTGGCTGCCAGGCCAGTCGTATTCCTTCCACAGCCGCTCAGGGCTACCCAAGACGGGGCTAGCGAAACCGGTGATCAGGTTGCTTGAAGCAATGGAGATTTCTCGATATCCCAAGGGTGGCATGGGTTCTCTAGCTATTTGGGCCAGGGCGACGGTCCAAAAACCATCAAGTCGATTCAGGACTTCTTCGGTTTCAGAGTCTGAGTACATCCCGTGTAATGCCAGCATTTCGGTGGCGTTCCAAAGAGGGGCTTCCTCCCCCGAGGTCCGTTCCAACTCGGCTGCAGTTATTTCTAAGATCAAATCCGTCATGTTCGAAGGCAAATAGCTTGCCATCTCAGCCAAGTCTTCTGGCACTGAGGACCGCTGCAGGAGCCGATCTGATACGGACCTTAGGTACGCCTCGAATGCCGAGGAATTTGCAGACCCGGTGTCCCCCCAATAGTGATAAAGCAAACCCCGACTCAGCCCAGCTCGCTTCGAGACTGCTCCAGCATTCAGGTATGCGTACACCTCTCGCAAGCCGGTCCCTTGCGCATAATGCTCCAAAACAAGTTCACAGCCAGCCTCGATCAGCTTGCCGCGCGCAATGGCCGCGGCTTTTTCGCTTTCCAACTGCGTTGGATTCTCTTGAGCGGCCATCCGAGTATTAACTTTACCCTTCAGCGCTTACCAAATGTGCTGCTCAGGGGTTACTGTTCCGAGTGAGAAAAATCTTGTCAAAGATCTGGTTGTTCCTGTGGCGGTGGAAGGTCAGCCAAGCTGAAGTTCTTCCCGATCGCTGCGTCATGATTGCCGCCCCGCATACGAGCAATTGGGATTTTCCCATGACCTTGGCAATTGCAGGCGCAACCGGCAATGAAATCCGCTGGCTCGGGAAATCGCAGATGTTTGTGCCAGTCATAGCGCCCATCTTCCGTTGGCTCGGAGGAACCTCGGTTGAACGCTCAAGTGCGCACGGGCTAGTGGGCGACTTGGTGGCCGAGTTTGGCCGGCGCTCAGAGTTGATTCTGGTAGTTCCAGCCGAGGCAACTCGCAGCCCCGTTGAATATTGGAAGTCGGGCTTCTACCAAATTGCAATGCAGGCACAGGTACCGATCGTCTGCGCCTTTGTCGATAAGAAGACCCGAACCGGTGGCTACGGTCCGTTCATTATGCCAACGGGCGATCAGACAAAGGACATGGACCTGATCCGGGCTTTCTACGCAGACAAATCGGGGATCAAGCCAAACCGGTTCAACGTTCCGCGCCTACGAGAAGAAGATGCTCTCTCTGCAGGCTCAGTAACACCCGAAGACTCCCCAAGTACTGACTAAAGCCCAACTCGTCAGAGTTCGCCGAAGTCACGGCCCATGTCTTTGAGTTCCGTGATGATTCTTGATCGAGTCTGTTCTCGCAGGTCAGCAACGTCATCCACGCCCAGGCCTTCAGTGCTGATCGGCTCCAGCACCCGCAGTTGCGCCACGGACTTTCCAAAGCGCCAATCATGTGGACGCAGAGCAGTCGAGGTGCCAAAGACGGCTATCGGCAAGATCGGTACGCCGGACTCGATTGCCAAGCGAAACGCTCCGTCTTTGAACGGCAACAGGTCACCAGTAGTGGAGCGAGTTCCCTCGGGAAAGATCATGACCGAGACGTGATCGTCTAAGCGCAGGGCGCACTGCCTCATGGCCTCGGCTGCGCTCTTTGGGTCTTTGCGATCAAGCTCAATATCTTTGGCCATTCTCATGAGCCAGCCAGCAACTGGAATCTTGAAATTCTCTTTCTTAGAGAGCCACTTCATCTCCCAAGGAAGGTTGCTAATCAGCAAAATATCGACAAACGACTCATGATTCGAAACAACCACATAAGGGTTTCGAGGGTTCGCCGGATACTCGCCACCGAGCCGAAAGGTCCAGAGCGGATTGAGCTTTTGATGGACCACGGTGATCTTGCGAAACAAGTAGCCGGTCCAATACCGAGATGGGTCAAAAGGGGCCGTGACAAGCCAGACCACAGCCATCGTGGGCAGCAGCAGGGCGATGCCCAAACCAAACACAAACCAAGACCAAATCGACCACAAAGTCAGTGACAGGTTCTTCATAACTCTTTGCACTCCCTAGCTCAACGCTCTGCTCAGGATTTCCTCTCGAAGAAAAGTACCAGCATCGGCCGACCTGATCGCTCTCAATTGACTTGCGGAATACACGCTGCTGGCGGAATAGGCTCTGCTGATGGAACTGACCGCTGCACTCGAATTCGCCGCAAATCACAGCGAAACCCTGTTGACCACACTCCGTCGCGATGGCAGGCCGCAGCAATCAGTCGTGAACTATTTGCTCGAAGGCAGCACTTTCACCATCTCCATCACTGATACGCGGGCGAAGACTCGCAACTTGCGCCGCGACCCGCGCGCTGCGCTGTGGGTAGCGGGAAGCGGACCCTATGAGTGGGTGAGCTTTGATGGCACCGTCTCGCTCAGCCCCGTGGCCACCTCGCCTGATGATGCCACCTGCGATGCACTCGTCGATTACTACCGTCTTGCTGCAGGTGAACACGAGAACTGGGAGGAATACCGAGAAGCGATGGTCGCCGACGGTCGCCTTCTTGCCAGGTTCACGGCCACCTCAGCAACGGGAATGCTTTCGTAGTGAGCGTCTCATAGGCCTCGCAGAACTCAAGCGCAGCTACAGATGAGCTCAATCAATGAGGCCTTGGTGAGTCGTGCCCGGCATGAGTCGCCGTGCACCTGGGCCTTCAAGGCTGAGTCGGTCAGCTGGGTTCACGATCTTGCACCGTTCAAATGATAAGCAGCCGCAACCGATGCATGAAGTGAGATCATCTCGCAGTCGCTCAAGCAGGCCCATCCGCGCGTCGAGCACTTCTCGCCAACCCTCTGCAAGCACCGCCCAGTCGGCCTCGTTTGGGGTTCGCTGCTGCGGCAGAGTTGAGAGCGCCTCACCTATCTCTGTCAGCGGGATACCAAGAGACTGCGAAGCGCGAATGAACGCAAGGCGCCGGAGCATCTCGCGACTGAACCTCCGCTGGTTCCCCTCGTTCCGCGTGGATGAGATCAGACCTTTTCTCTCATAAAAGTGGAGCGCAGAAACCGAGAGGCCGCTGCGCTCCGCCAACTGACCAACCGACCATTCGCGAAACAGCTCTTCTCTAGTGGGTGCTCGGACACTGGTCGGCAGGGCGGCTTCTTGTGGCTGCGCGGGTCTCTCTGGCTGAACATCTCTCTTAGGCACCGGGCGAACCTAGCATTTGACCTCAACCTAAGTTGAGGTATCAGAGTGGTACGTCTGGGCGGAAGCACCGCCCAGGCCACTCAGACGTAGGAGCAACAGCAATGGCAACGTTCATGGTGATCTGCACATTTCGAGAGGGCACGGACATGACAGAGGTCTTTGCCACAGTCGCAGAGGAACAGGCGCAGGCT
>CAMDAT010000012.1 GCA_945888825.1 Bifidobacterium breve
GCTGGGTCGAGCACCGAGAAACTCCAGCGCTGAAACAACATCGTCACCACGACGAGGTAGAGCACGATGCCAAGTGTGAAAGCCGAAGCTGTCACTAACTCGATCCCTTCATTCGGCCCGGTATGGCCGAGCAGTGTTCCACCAAGTACCGCAACCGACTCCAAGGACACAGTCAGCAGGAACCAAGTGCCGTTGATCCCAGTACCCATCGGGGGTTTCTCGGAGCGGAGAATCACACCGAAGAGTGACGAATAAATCAGCATTACTAGGAGCAGCAAGCCGAACCCCCAGCAGAATTCTGCGACAGTCCACCACTTCTGAATGTCTGCGGCGCATCCGCCGAGCACATTGATCGCAGCCACCAGGGTGAGAAATGAAAAACCAAGTGAGTGATGAGTGAGATCGCTGAAAAGAAGCTTGGGGTACAGCAGCAGGCGAAGCAGCGTCATGATGAACAGCACTAAAAATGCCAGGGCGGCGATACCGAAAAGCAGGTTCGCCAGCAGGCGAAGGTTCTGCTGCTCAGCGCCAATTGCGATGATTCCAGTAGCCAAGACGAGAGCGAAGTAACCGGGGAAAAGATTCGCTAGAGGAGAAACCGGCTGCGGTGCGGCGACTGTTGCGTCTGGATCTGTCTCGTCTTGTGCCATGCGACTTTCAATTACCTAGGCGGAACGAGGAGTCTTCAGCAAGCTAGCCGATCTCGACGAGATGAGACTCCCGAACTTCGAGGGAAGGCGCTACCGCTGCTAGCCATTCGGCACGACTGCTCCCTGTCGGGTCCAGTGGTCGCGGTCCCGACTCACGTTCGTGCTGCAGATGCATGTCGTACTCGGCCACGGCTGTGGCATCGAAGTACTTGGGCTTCTTAGTGTGGCGGCCTTCGCCCCCGGCGTGGATTCCACAGGCCGGGCGTTCCTCTGTCAGGTCGTTAGCCGAAAGTTGACCCGCTTCCCACACCACCCGATCGGCACGAGTGGTGAACCAGTAGACCGGGTCGCCCACCGCCTGTTCCTGACCACCTTCGGGGTGCGTCACGGCGCGAGCGATCTCGGGGAAACGGCGCTGCACCTGATCGTGCTCGAGTATCCCCGACTTTCCAGAGATTGTGACGCGCCGAAGACTCGCATAGTCATCAGACACCAGGAGCGAACTGTGGGGGTTCGACCAGAGCTTCGCCGCATGGCCATGAATGGCATTTCCGGGGTGATACGGAATGAGAATCTGAGCGCGCCCGCGGTGGTAGCCCAGGTAGGCGGCCCGGCCGATCTGGCCATTGCGGGGAGAGGCTCCGGGTACGCCGTCAGCGGCCACGGTGGCCTGCAGTGTCTCAAACTGAAGCGAAAGAAAATCACGAAGTGAAGGCTGCGACTCACCGGTAGACATACCCGCAGACATACCCGCAGACATAGGGTCAACCCTTGTGTCGGGTTGGTCACCGTGATCGGCAATCTCAGTCTTGGGCCGCTTGGTAAAGAGGTTCTGCGAGCACTGAGTAAAGACCTCTGCAGTCCCCCCGACAAGGAAATACAACTCGCAGTTCTGCGCAACCGCTACTGCAACCTGGTCTGCAAGATCTGACTCCTTGAGCCCGTAATCGGCAACAAGTTGATCAGGGCGTACCGCCTCAACCCCAAAGAGCGTCAGGTGAAGACCCATCGCATCTGGGTCGTAGGGGTGCAGCGCTAGCAGGGCCAAGAATCCCGTTCTCGTAGCTGCATCGACTACCTCACACACCGAAGCTGCGTGGCTTCGCTCAAGGGTGCTTCGCACGCCGCTCTCACCCTGAACCACATCACCAGCCAGGAGCTTGGCCAGATGAGAGGGCATTGGACTCCGACGCTCAAGCCAATTCTGGAGTGCCCCGCTCTCTGCGTCCTCAGTCGAACGAGGGAGTAGCACGGCGAGCGCAACCGTGCCTTTGTCAATCACCAGTATCGGGCGTAAGCCCTCGTTCGGGTTGGCCGGAATCATTGCCGAGACAGAGCGTCGGCGACGCTGCCACAGAATTCCGCTCGGCACCGTTCCACTCGCGACAAGTACCTGAGGTGCAGTAGCTGCGAACGCACCCATGACCGGACTGCAGAACTGCCGGTATTGGCTGCGGTAGAAGAAGTCGGCCTGACCGACAGTGACCGGCTTGCGACCGTCTGAACGGCCGGCGGTCTTCGTGTCGGTGACATCGGCCTTGTTGCTGACATCGGACTTGCTACTGACATCGGCCTTGCTGCTGGGCGCCTCAGCCCGTCGGGCCCTGAGTGTGTCGCTCACCAGATACTGAAGAACATGTTCCGCTGCTGGACCGGGTTGATCGGGCCGGCGTAGAAAGCGCTCCGAGATCCAAGCTCGCGACTGACCCGGAATCAGCCCCAACAGCTTGAGTCCAGCTACTCGGCCTGCGTCGAGTCGGTAATACCAATTCTTCTTTGCTTCAGTTCTGCTCAAGATTCTTCTTCTTTGCTTCAGTTCTGCTCAAGATTCCGTTGTACCAAGAGCAAGGTGGGAATGAAATGTACCCGCGGTACAAATTCCGAGCGACTAGGAGTGCATAAAATTAGGTCTCGCATGTAGCTTTGAAAGCTCAGCACTCAGATAAGAAAGTGGACCTTCATGTTGACTGTCGGCATCAACCATGTTGCAACAATCACGAACGACAGCGATCGTCTGCAAGCTTTCTACCAAGAGGTTTTTGAAGCCGAGATCTTGCGGGATGGAAGCGAGTTTCCCGACGGTTCGGGGCCGCGCCTGTCAGTCATCAAGATCGGCCCGTACGCCGAACTCAACGTGTTTGAGATTGATGGAAACACGCAGGCCGATGTGCAAACGCCGATGTTCGGGCGTGGACGACTTGATCACTTTGGGCTTCAGGCTGAATCAATCGAAGCCTTTGAAACTATTCGCGAGCGGCTGCGGGCACGCGGTGCAGCTGATGATTTCGTCACAGATTTCGGTTCCATCCTCAGCCTGTTCTTTCGCGATCCCGACGGCCTCGAGGGCGAGGTGTGCGTTCAGAACCCTGACCTGATTCCCGGTGCTAAAAATCCCCCTGGAACTCGCGCAGCGCGCTATCCGGCCGAGGCGTAATTCGCCCGAGCGCGCTGAGAGGAGTCCTGTTGAGAAAAATGCTGCTGCTCTTCATGGCGCTACTTGTTGCGGGGTGCACAGCAACAGAACCCGAGTCAAGCAGCACCAGCAGCCCTGCTCCCAGCAATCGCTCTACTTCGACAAGTGGCCCTACAACGATTGCCGAGGCATCGGGTGCAAGCTGTCGCGAGAAGGCCTCGGGTCCCAAAACCTTGAGCTATGCACAGCGTTCCGGGGCAGAGCCCAACCTGACGAGTCTTGATGTGTATTTGCCAGCCGGTTGCGGCCCAGCGCCAGTGCTCATCTGGGTGCATGGTGGTGGTTGGCGGCGAGGCGACAAGTCAAACGGTATGAAGCAGAAGGTGGCTTGGGCCGAGTCCCTTGGCGCTGCGCTTGTATCGGTGAACTATCGATTGACTACCCCAGACTCTGGGGTGCAGTGGCCTGATCATGGCCAAGACCTAACCGCCGCCGTGGCCTGGATTCAACAGAACGGGGCAGCGGAAGGCCTCGACCCAAGCAGGCTCACGCTGATCGGTCATTCCGCCGGAGCGCACTTGGTTGCGATCGTGGCCACCGACCCAGCCTTGCTTACTGATGCAGGAGCTGACCCTGCCATGGTGTCCTGTGTCGTGGCCCTCGATTTCTCGTTCGACCTAGCCCGTGCCCCTGCGGACAAGATGATCGCTGACGCGTTCGGCACAGACCCCGAGGTCATTGCGTCGGCATCGCCGAACGTGCAGATCGAGCGCAACGGCGCACCGAGCGCCCGTTTCTTGATCGCTACTCGGGGTGGACGAAGTCGAGTGGCCGACGCTCGAGCGTTTGTAGATCTCGTCAACACATCAGGGGGTTCGGCCGAACTCGTAGACGCATCCCCGTACACGCACAATCAGGTCAGCACACGACTTGGCGCCGCTGATGACACTCTGGTTACGCCTGCGGTGACTGAGTTCGTACAATCCTGCAACTAGTTCTGGATCCTCAGGACTCAGGAGCGGAACTCATTGAGCTAGTAACTTTGCGGAACAGTTGAGCTTCTTGTTCCGAATACGGGGTCCCATCCGGATGCAGCAACTCGTGAAACCAAGGGCTTGGTTCGCCCTTACGCCGAACATACCAAGAGGTCCACGGGAACTTGGTCTGGGAGCGGCCATCTACAAGTCCCCAGTTGAACGCGCCAACCGAGTGGCTTGCCAGAACCTCTAGCAACACAGCTGGAGACCGCGGCCTACCCAACCACTCCGTACACACAAGCGGACGGCCAAACGAGGAGAGGTAACGGATCGAGTCCGCAAGGCCCTTCTCTCCCTCATAGGAGTGAAACGAGTAGATGTCTGAGCGCTCGAATATCACTCGTGCAGCTTGGCGTGACCGCTCGGCACCACGCTTCGTGCCGTTGAAAATGCCAACGGTGAGCGGTTGGTCGGGATCAACCGCCGCCGCCCAGTCGAAGACCTGCTCCAGAAGCCGGGCGATCAGTTCTGACTTATGGGCCGGCTCGAACTTCCTATAGGCGGGGTTCGGGCTATCGGGTTCGTTGAAGAGGTCCCACGCAATAACTCTCGGGTCACGAGCGAACCGCCCGACCACAGCCTCTACATAAGGCCGCAGTGAGTCCCAACGATCCGGGTTGGCAATCACTGCAGCGCCGGGCGACTGCAGCCAGATGGAGTTGTGTAGCTGCGGGCGCGGGTCACGCTGACGGCCAACAACAGGCCGCGGGTTCCAGATGCCATCAAAAAGCACTGGCATCACGGTGATGCCGTGAGTGGTGGCAACTTCGAGCACCTGTTCTATGCGGTCCAAGAACGCCTCGCCATCGGTCTGCCAAAGCAGGTCGTGCAAAAAGATTCGCATGCTGTTCATGCCGAACTGCTCGGCCGCCCAGCCCAGCTCGCGATCAATCGTTGGCAAATCGAAAGTGTCGGCCTGCCACATCTCAAGCTGATTGCCGGCAGTTGATGGGATGAAGTTTGCCCCCAGTAACCAGGGTGTGCGCTGAGCCCAATCCTGAGCCTGTTCAACTGACCACCGGGCACGAGATAGAACAGGTGGGGCCGGTCGAGGATCATGAACCCGAAGCGCTTGAACGACTTGTCGGCCAAGAATGCCTGCGATGCTCGTCATAAGAGATGCAGTTTGAAGATCACAGCCGAACCTTAAACCAGTAGGTCGAATTTTTCGCTTGCAGTCAAAGGATTGAGGTTTGGTCGATGCCAGCTTCAAACTCAGCCGAGCTCATCGGCGCCGAATAAATCGCCTTGGGGCGCGCTACCTTGACACGGTGGTCGCATGATTTTTAAGACCCACGCGCCGTTGCCCTTTGTCTTTAGAAACGGAATAGATAGTTCAGAGGAATAAGTCAGTATTGAGTTTCGAACTGTGATCTAGCCCAATCGGCGTGTCACTAGGAGCACTGTGAGTTCTAACAAATCTTGGGTTATTCGTGAAGCGCACTCGAGTGATCTTGACGGTGTTGTTCGCCTTGTTGAGTCAGCTAAAGGCCAAGTGGACACGCGACCCGTTGATCTCGTTGAGACGCTGATACACCTGCGATCGAGTGTGCCTGCGATGATTGCGGCGGTAGGCGAAGATGTCGTCGGAGTCGCCGTTGCTTCGATAAGCGGAGATGTTGCTTGGATAGAGACGCTAACCATCGCTCCTGCCTGGCGTAAACAAGGAATCGGCTCGGCCCTCATTCGAGCTCTAGAAGAGCGACTTTTGCATCTAGGTGCTCGTAAAATCTCGACACTTCTGGGCGTTGGGCAAGTCGGAGAAGAGGCGCTCGGAAATCGCGGCTTTCAAGCGACTCACGGTTTAGTGCTCTACGAGAAACTCGAACCTTTGATGCCGTCTGAGGTTGGCGTACTTGACGACTGGGGTGGGGACCTACTCAGTTCTGAAAATTGGGATCTTGTAGCGGGAATGTCAGCAGAAAAAACACTCATTGAGTCCCGAATTGTTGGGCCTTTGGCTGACCCAATTACTGCCAGAAACGTCGGCTTATTAGCTCCCGCCACGGTCATGCTGTTTGGGCCACCCGGTACTGGCAAAACTACATTTGCTCGCGGAATTGCAGGACTTCTCGGCTGGCCATTTGTAGAACTTCTCCCGTCAAAGCTTGCGTCAGCGGCTGCAGGTCTAGCCTCGGAATTGCGACGTGCTTTTACTGAACTGGCCGCATTGGAACACGTAGTCGTCTTCATAGACGAGTTCGACGAGATTGCGTCACGGCGTCAGAGCCGACCTGAGATGCAATCAGTAGTCAACGAACTGCTCAAAGCAATCCCACCGTTTCGATCTCAGCCTGGTCGCCTACTCATTTGTGCCACAAATTTTATTGACACTATTGATCCCGCAGTCATTCGGCCCGGGCGCTTTGACCTTATTGTGCCCATCGGACCCCCTGACGAAATGGCACGCCATGCGCTGTGGAGTGCTGCTGTAGATCGACTTGATCATCGAGAGATCGACATTGTTCGACTTGCTAGCGAGTCGGCCGGATTCACTCCCGGAGATGTTGCGCTCACAGCCCAACGAGCAGCCGCTACTGCATTCGACAGAATTCGAGCCGCACAAGATCCGCCATGGGTGAGCAGCGAAGATTTGTTTAGTGCGCTGCACCGCACTGCGCCCTCGGTGAGCGTCGAAGATCAAGAGCAGTTTGGCCAAGAGAGCCTCCGGCATTCTCGTGTCTAATTCGCAGATTTGAATTGCGGCTGCTTGGGGTTCCCTGTGTCAGCTATCCGTTTTGGTTCACAGTGATGCCACCCTAGGTAGCGATCAAGCAGCTGGGAGTTCGGTGCTTGCCTCAGCAGTTTCATTCTGATTGCCGCTCGCGACAGCTGAGATGGTGGACAGCGTCAACACCGACAACGCCGGTAGGTACTGCTTGACCGAATCACCGGCTTTGATGTGCATGCCGATCGCACCGACCATGAATGCAGCTAGGCCGATTGAGGCGGGCCGAGTCACACGCGGCACGACTGTTCCGACAAGCATCGCCGAAGCTAAGGCCACCTTGGTTGCACCTACTGCATACATGACGGGCTCAGGTAGACCGTAGACAGCGAACTCTTCCTTCATGTTTTTTGCGTCGCCACCCCGATAGCCAGTGTCTCTGTTGAACCGGAGGGTCCACACATTCATTATCCAAAGTGCTGCTGCAGTCTGGGCAATTTTGCCAATCAGATTCATGGGGTAGGTCCTTTCAGAGGGGAATTAGTACGTAGGTTACTTGGGGTCGGGCATACCGTCAGGTCGTCAGTGTTGCACCGCTGCCTTGGGGGTCGGGGGCTCCACTACACCAAGAACAGCACCACAAGAATGGTGTTAGCCACACCGAGTAGTGCAGCGGGCACCATAAGTCGAACAGCGTCATGGACCCTGATTCGCACGATCAGCCCAAGGAACATGAGCAGCGCTAGACCGGTAGCAGCAAGGGCACCCAACGGCGCAACTATCAGGCCCAACATCACTCCCGCGCCGCCCAAAACTTCCATGACGCCCACAAATTTTCGTTGACCGGCCACTCCGAACCGCTCAAACTCCTCGATCGAAGCAGGCTTAAACAGGACTTTGAATCCGTAATACAAAAACGAAAGCCCAGATACGAGAGCCAGCAGCACCAACGTCACAGTTGAAGGTACATCGTGGTGGACACTGCGGCACATTCGGTCTCGGTCAACAGCCGATGCGCAAACACCGATGTTCGGGCACGGATGACTCGATCACTTTGGGCTTCAGGTTGAATCGATCTCACGCAGCGCGCCACCCGGCAGACGCGTCAGCCAAGCAACGGACTCGGACTTTACTGACAGCGGGGAGTCAACGAAACTTCGGGGACGAAAGGCGCTACGTCTGTTCGGAAATGAACCATGCAGGGGTCACCATGGGTGTGAGTTGGATGACGAGTGGACAGCGGCCAGCGAAGCCATCGGTGATGGCGCATCGCGGCGGGGCTGCGCTCGGCCCCGAGAACTCCGTTGACACCTTCGCCCTTGCCGCCGCTGCAGGCGCAAACTCCGTCGAGGTCGATCTAGTTCAAACTGCTGACGGGCAGCTCGTCATGCTCCATGACGCCTTCCTTACCGATGGGGATCTCTGGCGCTGGGTGCGAGACCTCACACTGGATGAGATCACCGAGGTCACAGGTAAGCGACCGGGGACTCACCGTGATCTGCTGTCGACCTGCGCCGAGTTGGGGCTTGGTCTGTACGCAGAAGTGAAAGCGGCAAGCGCTGAACCCCTGGACCGTTTGGTGAATGACATCCTTGAGCGGGACTTGAACGAGTTGGTTTGCGTGGCCTCATTCCGAGCAGACATCGTGGCTCATGTAGCTCGCCAGAAGGCAGTCGATACCAGTTGGCTCTTTTTGGATCCAGGTTCTGATCCCCTTGCCGTGGCCCAGGACCTTGGTTGCAGATTTGTGCACCCCTGTTTCGACCTCATGCCAGACCTCGTTGACCTGATGGAGGGTGAGTGGATCGAGCGACTGTGGAACGGTGGCCGTGGAGTGGTCTCTTGGAACACCGTCTCGCCAGAGCTCATGGCCAAGATGACCCAAGCCGGAGTTGCTGCAATTTGTACTGACGACCCCAGAGTGGTGCCGGAACTACTGGACTAAGCCGCAGCCGAGCTTGTTGCATCGTTGTTCGCTACCTCTTCGCTTCCGCTCCCCTACGCGGGCTTCTGCCCCACGCAATGCCAGTTCAGAGTCAGCAACTCTTCCTCTTCAGCTTGGATGTAGGACTGACTGTTCTTGTTCATCCGCTGTAGCAACGTGTCGGTCTTTTTTGGGATGAGGTGCAGCTTGGCTAGGAATTTGAACGCCGCCTCGTACTTGTCGAACAAGGCCACCTCTTTCTTGATCACCTCAACTGCAGGCCGTCCCACCGAGGACACCAGCTCAAACCCGGCCTGGCGGTATGCGTCATCCCAGTACATGAAGTACCAGAACCCTCCAAATACGGTGAGCTCGCGAGTGTGCTGGATCAGCGTGCGTTGGTGTTCGTTGTCTCGGTCATACGCGTCAAGAGCTGCAACGTCGTTAATAACAAAACGCCCACCGGGCTTGAGCACTCGAAAGGCTTCCGCAAACGTGAACTCATGATCGCTCACATAGGTCATCGGCTGAATTGCATAGAGGGCATCGAAGGAGGCGTCCTCAAATTCGAGGGCCTTATTGAAGTCACCGAACGCGAAGTTGTTTCGCGGCAGGTTCGGGTTCCGCCAAGCTTTTTCAATCTGTGACCTGTCCAGGTTGACCCCGTATGGGGTTGCGCCAGTCAGCTCGGCCATATGCTCTGCAATTGCGCCGCAGCCGCATCCCAAGTCCAAGAACTTCTCACCCTTGCTCAGCTGCAAGTCCTTGGCCACGATCCGCTCGAACAGGATCTGGTTCTGCAGCACAGACTGAGATGGATCGATCGTTGGCGGCATGTACATCTTCTCGACCGAGCCCAGCGTGCACAACAGGTGAATCACTTTGTAGAGCTCGGTGAGTTCGTTGCTACTGCCCTGCGGATAACCCCGCACCGCCACGCCAGCTTCGTAGTCGGCCTTGGTGTTCTCGGGCGAGTCCACAAACAACTCGTCATAGGACCGCATATAGGCGTTGTAGTCGTCATCGCTGATTCGCAGCAGGCCCCAGAGCGCTCCGAGTCGATCTTTCAAGGTGGTTGGCTTGTGCTTGGTCATGTGACTCTCCTGTTGATGCTCGGGTCTGGCCCGCTGTGACTAGCTTCTGTTGCCATCGCTCCTTGCGAGGCGATCCGGACGAGTAGGTCAAGGCGGCGACGGCGCGCTGCGAGTGGTGCGTCTTCGATTGCCAACAGACCGAACATGCCGGTGAGAAACGTCATCGCAAGATCAACTGCATCCACTTCGGGGACTCGCTGGGCGATGACCCCAACAAGCATGAGCCCCACCGGGTGATCCGCCACATCTTGGCTTTGCGCAACTTCTGGTCGGAACTGCCCCGCGCACAGGTCTCGGACCAGTCTGCGGCCAAGGCGACGCTCTGCTGATAGGACTGCTTTGACGACCGCAGCGAACACCTCCTCGACAGAGCCTGAGTGTTCGCTCACCACAAGTGCCGCTGCTGCGATTCGGCGCTCCTCGATCAGAAGTAGTTCTCGCAGAACTGCGTCTTTGCCGGCGAAGTGCACGTAGAAAGCACCGCGAGTCAGACCGACGCGTTCGGTGATTGCTGCGATCTCGGTTCCGGCAAAGCCGCATCGCTTGAACTCGTCGACCGTCTCAGTAAAGAGGCGCGCACGAGTGTCTTCACGCTGAGCCGTGCGGCGATCAGTCGCCTTGGTTGGTTGCGCTGTTAGAACGCTCTCCGGTGCCGGCATGGCAGCAAGAGTAACGCGCGTCAGTGACGCGCGTCAATGAGCAGGTGGAGTGCTGGCCGCTCAGCTACCCTTCGATGCACTGCCTGCATGATTCATGCATGCATAGGGGGCAAGCATGGAACAGTCAGATCTCAGGAATAATCCGATGGCGCCGCCGTTGCCGGAACTCAGCGCTCATGCTCAGGTAGCGCTGTTGTGTCGCACGCTCTTTCGTGAGGGATACGACGATCACCTCGCAGGCCATATCACGAGCCGACAACCAGACGGCACGCTCTTGGTAAATCCTTGGGGGCTTACCTGGGATGAGGTTCGGGCCTCGGATATTTTGCGCATCGATGCTGAAGGGAACCTGCTGGAGGGTCGATGGACGGTCACCCCCGCAATCGCTCTGCATGTAGAACTACACCGGGCGCGACCAGACGTCGCCGTTGCGGTGCACAACCACCCGCGCTGGGGCACGATCTGGGCCGACCTGCGACGAGTCCCTCCCGTGTATGACCAGACCTCTGCAATGGTGCCCGAGGACCCGGCGTTGTACTCCGAGTTTGGTGGGTCAGTAGACAACACCGAGAACGCTCGGGCATGCGTCGAGGCACTCGGTGATGCCCGCATGGCGCTGCTGGCCAATCACGGTGTGTTTGTAGTTGGCAAAGACATAGCGCAAGCACACCACCGAGCAGTGGTGCTTGAGTGGCGCTGCCGGCAGGCTTGGCATGTTGAAGCCATTGGCGGTGGGGTTCCACTGGATCCCGAGGTGAACCGGCGCTTTGCAGCACCGTTCGATTACGTGTCGTTCCCCGGTCTGTGGGAGGCCATGTGCCGTAGAGAACTGCGCCACGACCCCGCCATCTTGGACTGAACCGACCATCTTGGACTGAACTGACCATGCCTAGTGACCGACATGACTACTGAACCGCCCACCTCTGATCACGACGGCCTGTTCCTGCCCGAACCGGAGCCACGGCAGGTGCGATACACCGTCATCTCGGTAGATGACCACCTTGTAGAACCACCCGACATGTTTGAGGGAAAATTGCCCGCTGCACTACAGGCGAGTGCTCCACGAGTGGTCGAGAACAAATGGGGGCATCAAGTCTGGAAGTTCGACGGCGAGACGTATAGCCAGGTTGGTATGAACGCAGTCGCGGGTCGGCGCCTCGAAACGGTCAAGGTGGAACCCTTTCGGTTCGACCAAATGCGCCGAGGCTGCTGGGATATCCACGAGCGTGTCCGCGATATGGATATCAACGGTGTGTGGGCCTCGCTGAGTTTTCCCTCGATGATCACGGGCTTTTGTGGCCGGGTGTACTCACAGTGTTCCGACCCCGCGCTGGGCCTTGCCGTCACCCGAGCATGGAACGATTGGATGCACGATGAGTGGTGGCAGCCGTACCCCGATCGCACCATCCCACTCGGCATCACCTTCCTGACCGACCCCGAGTTGGGGGCCGCCGAAATCCGCCGCAATGCTGCACGCGGGTTTCGCACCGTCACACTTCCTGAGCGCCCGCACCGCTTGGGCCTGCCGTCGATATTTGAGCGGTACTGGGAACCGATCCTGCGGGCCTGCGCCGAGACCGACACCGTTATCAGCCTGCATGTTGGTTCTTCTGGGCTTGGCGACCTGCCCGATGGCTGTTGGGATGTTGCGATTCCGCTTACCGCAACCCTGTTTGGACAGTTATCGCTGACTGCTTGCGTGGAGTGGCTCTGGGCAGGGTGGGCGGTTGAATTCCCGAACCTAAAAATCGCAATGTCGGAAGGTGGCATTGGTTGGGTAGCCATGCTGATCGACCGGCTCGACAACATCTTGGACAGATCCGGTTATGCAAGCGACTGGCCAATACGACCCGCCGATGTGCTGCGCCGCAACTTCTGGTTCTGCACTCTCGATGACCCCTCGACCATTAGCACTCGCCACACCATCGGGGTTGAGAACATCATGGTCGAGGTTGACTACCCACACGGCGACGGCACCTGGCCCGATACCCAAGAAGTCATTACGCGCCTCTGGGGCCACATCCCCGCAGAGGAATTACGTGCCATGTGCTGCGAGAACGCAGCAGCGCTGTACCGCCATCCGCTGCCCAAGGTTCTGCTTCCCTAGGATTTTACTGCCCTAAGATTTTGCTGCGCTGAAATTTTGTTGCGCTGAGAAATCTGCTCCACGAGAAGCAGTCCTCTACTTCGCTTCGGAACAGCTAGTGATTCCAATCTGCCTGTTCCATGGTGTGTGAGTTGTATACCGTTGCTGTATGGCACGCACAAACATTGATCTCGACGACGAGGCATGTGAAGCAGTCATGGAACGATTCCACTTGGGCTCAAAGCGCGAGGCCGTCAATCTGGCCCTGCGCCGCCTTGCCTCGGAACCGCTCGAAGTGGAAGATGCCAGGCACTTGCGAGGTTCGGGTTGGGACGGAGACCTTGACCAGATGAGGTCAGGTCGCTACGAATGATCTTCGTCGATACCTCTGCTTGGGTCGAGTTCTTGACCGACACCAGATCAGAGGTCTGCAACACCGTGGACGACCTGCTCGGGAACGACCTCGCTATCTGCGACGCGATCAGCATGGAGGTCCTCGCAGGCTCATCGACTACTTGATCGCGTCGGTTGCTATTCGACTAGACGCTCCGGTCCTGCACGCCGACGCAGACCTCGCAGCCCTCGCACGGCACACGCCCCTCGCTGTTCACGCCGACTCGGCCAGATAGGCGACTGCCGACCCCGCTACCCTTGACCCCCGCCACCCTTGACCCCCGCCACCCTTGACCCCCTCCACCCTTGACAAGGTACGATCCCCTCAATACGTTTTCGCAATGACGACGACTGTCCCAGCGATCCATGGCCGCATCAACGACCTTGATAGCCACCTGCAAGTGCCGATCTCACGCTGGGGTGAGGTTTTCGGCGAGGCCACTGCCCGATTCGGTGAGCGCTTCGCTGGCATCTCTTTGTTCGATGCCACCGACGAGCCCGAATTGACCACCGAGTCCGTGTGGACGACCAAAGGCACCGCCGCACCGGGTGCGTCCACCCCCGAGGGTCGCCTAGCCGCTCTCGACATCATGGGGATCGAACGCCAACTCATTTTCCCTCAGGTTGTCTTGGCGCTACCGGCGTGGTCTGACCATCCGAGCGCGAGCGCAGTTCTGGGCGAGTACAACGACGCAGTGCTTCGCTGGACAGTTGCTGGCCACGGCCGCCTGCGTCCAACGGCATTACTCAACCTAACGACGATCGAAGGTGCAATCACCGAAGCGGAACGGATGGCCGCAGGGGGCGCCCGCGCCGTGTTCATCCAAGACGGCATTGCGCCTGGCGGCCGTTCACCCGCTGCACCCGAAGTCGACCCGCTCTGGGCTCTACTCGCCGAGGCAGGACTGCCCGTAACCCTGCACATCGGTGGCCAAGAAGGCTTCTTCGGTAGCCAGGCATGGCCGGAGGCTGACCTCCTCCGACCGGGAAGTTTCTCCACCGGAGAACCAGTCGGCCCCCACATGCTCGCAACCATGCACCTTGCCGCCCAGAATTACTTGAGCGCCATGATCTATGGCGGCGTATTCGACCGGCACCCGACCCTACGCGTAGGTGTCATCGAGCTTGGCGCCATGTGGGTGGGCCCCTTCGTCGACTTTCTCGAAGATCGCCTTCGGCTCTCACGCCGCCTACGCGAAGGCTTGCAACGCCGCCCCACCGAAGTCTTCCTCGATCAGATCCGGGTCACGCCCTTTTACTGGGAACGAACTGCACGCCAGATCGAGCGATACGGTATGGCCAATATTTACGCTTTCTCAACCGACTTCCCTCACCCCGAAGGCGGAACCGATCCAATCGGACATATGGCCACCGACATCTCACCCCTCGGCGACAAAGCCCTCGAAGACTTCTTCATCCACAGCGCCGAACTCCTGCTCCCTGAGTGAGCCGACCACCATCGAAAGGCTACAAAAATGTCAGAGGCTCGCCCTAACTCCCCAGAGCTATCCAGCGGGTTTCGAGAAGCCCTACTGCTGTCGATACGCCGGTGGACTGTTGATGGTTCGGTTCCGCTAACCCATGAATTCCTGCGGTCGGGGGACACGCACGCCCGAGAGGCCTACTGCCGAATCCAGGCCGAGAATCCGGTAGTCCAAACGCTGCTCGAAGAGCGGTACCTCGCCCCCATACCAGACATGGCCGCTTTGCGAGCTCTCGATATCGGCACCCTGGGCCGCGCCTTCGCGACGCATATCGACGACAACGGGCTCGACGTCAACAAGCTGCGCGAATCAGCGTTTATCGAGGCGCACGCACGCGACGGCGAGGACCAAGGGTTCCTCGCCGAGCGAGGCTTCCAACTGCACGATCTATTCCATGTGCTCACTGGATACGACTCCAGCGCTCTCGGTGAGGTCGGAGTAGTCAGCTTTACTGCTGCACAAACGATGTCCCCGTATCCCACATTCATCATGACTACCAGGCCATTGCAGATGGCCCTCTACGAACCCGAACTCCTGCCCTTCGTTATGGACACTGTGGCCGAAGGATGGATGCGCGGACGCAGGGCCGACATGCTCATCGGTATCCGGTGGGAAGACCACTGGGCCGAGCCCCTCGAAGAATTGCGAGTTCGCCACGGCCTTGTCGGAAGGTGAACACACCCAAACTGCTGTTGGCCTACACCGCTGGCCGACGGGTCACGGCACATTCTCGTCGAGTTCAGCGAGGCGGCTCTCCACCATGGCCAAGAGGATCGACCGGTCGACATCCCAGTCAAGGGGCACCTGCACCGTCTTCTTGTTCACCTTGTAACCATCAAGCAATGGCCTAGCAGCGTCGAGCGCGCCGCCACCCCAGGGCCCCAGCAGGACGTGCTTGGTCTGCACGGACGCACCGAACACGTAGTCGTCCTCTCGGCGCAGCATCGGTTGATTCCAGGCGATCACCGGTCGCAGTTCAGGATGGGCTTCGGTAATCGTCGCGAACATCGCCCGAACAGTGCCCGCGCCTGCTGGGTCAACCTTGGCGAGGTAGTCGTCCACAGTGTCGAACCGCTTAGACGAGGTAGAGCCGCGGCAGAACATGACCAATGCGTTGGCATGCGCTCGACTGAATCCGTGCTCTTCGGTTAGGTACGCGAACTGCTCGCCGTAACTCTGGTCGGCTCGTTCAGCCATGCGGTCGAACCAGTAGGCCATCGGCTGGCCGTACTTCTTCTCGATCGCAGGAAAGAACGCGGCGCGATCACCGGGTTTGGTCGCCATGACTGGAGCTTACGCATGAGGCTCGCAGCGAGGGCACCCGGACGCGCTGGAGGACGGCGGAACCGCGGCTGCCGCATTGGCGCCGGTAAGCGACGGTTTCCGTAGCTTACCGGCGCCAATGATTCAGGTGGCGGGGAGAAGGAGCCCATTTTGGACCTCCCCGCACGCGCAAGAGCCCCGGCGAACCGGGGCTCCAGCGAACGCTTCGTTGGTGGCGGGGGTGGGATTTGAACCCACGACCTTCGGGTTATGAGCCCGACGAGCTACCGAACTGCTCCACCCCGCGGCGTGGTAGGGACTCTACTGCCACCAAAGCCAAGCTTCAATTCCTCTCAGGTCTTCTGCAAACGGACTTGCATCTCCCGCCTGCCCCGTCAACGCTAAATCGGTGCGCAATCGGCCGACTCGACTCCCGATGTCAACTCGGCATCGTAGCTGTCGCTGGCTCCTTTTTGCATGTGCCCTGATGGTTACTTCTGTGATCTCGGGATGTGGTTCTGGCAATGATCTAAATGCACCGGCTCCCAAGCTGAGTCTGCCGCCAGAGACCAACATTGCCTACGGATCAGACCTTGGTTGCACTGACGCGGACGCAGCGCCCACAGGCGCGCCGGCTAGTGACTGTGGCGGATCGCAACAACTCGATATCTACCGTTCGCCACTGCCCGGGCCTAACCCCGTGCTGCTGTGGTTCCACGGGGGTGGCTTTGTTGCAGGCGATAAGTCGGGGGATGTCTCTGCATACTTGAACGCAGCCTTGGATGATGGGTGGGACATCCTCGCGGTCAATTATCGCCTGACAACACCAGATGGCGAGAACGAGTTCCCCACCGCAATTCAAGATGCAAAACGTTCCGTTCGCTGGGTAAAGGCCAATGCCCAGGAACAGGACTGGGACCCCACCAACGTGGCCGCCATGGGCGAGTCTGCTGGCGGAAACATCGCAGCCATGCTCGCAGCTTCAACTAACGAAGCAGACCTTGAACCGACCAACCTTCCCGCAGAACTCTCTGGCAGCGCTACGGCACCGATTGATTCAACGGTGATTGCGAGCATTGCTCTGGTTCCCGTGACTGATCTGACACTGTTTGCCCAAAATGATGCTTGGGGAGACCTGGTCAACAGATACGTAGGCTGCAGCAGCAACAGCAAGCTCTGCGAGGAAGGCTACGCGTCGGGTTCGGTACAAACCCATGTGACCGCACAGAGCCAACCGCTGCTCTCGCTTCACGGGATCAACGACCCACTCGCCGCCGCGGAGCAAGGAGTGTTGCTCGGCGATGCCTATGCTGCTGCGGGCATCCTTCCTCGCTTCAGCCAGATTGTGGTGAGCGATGGCCCAGAGCGCTACCAAGGCCATGAGGTTGACTATGAGCGATTTGTTGGCAGGTTTCTTGAGTTCTTCAATGCCTCAAAAACAACCTGACCCTGGCGCTCACCGCGGCGGTGCCTGCCAGTTTTCTACCGCTAGCTCAAGGTTGTGAATGTGTTCCTCAGTAGTCATTTCATCTTCAGCGAAATAACAGGAATGCGTCCAAGCACCGGCAACACCAATCATCCAACCCCGCTGACAGGACCAATGTGGGGCACTCATACGGAACCGAAAGAGTTCTAACTCCTCTTCGTTCCAAGTACCGAGCCACTCGATCTCATCAGGTGGCCTCCCAAGTTCGGACTCGTCACTTAACCACTCAACGAGTTCTGAGAGGGCAAGGTTGCGAGACGTCCGGTACTCCAGAGGAATGATTTCCGCTGCACCCAAATCATCTAGTGCGCGAAACAGCGGAGACAGCGTTCGGGGGTCTCGAGCGAGCATTTCAATTCGGTCGGCACCGACCCTCATCCCGCAGTCGGTAAGAGCAACGACACCGATTACTGAGACCAGCGGGTCTGCTGAGCCAAGCATTCGGTAGAGCGGCGAATGCTCATCCTGTCGATGAAACGAGGCCAGCAGGCTGGCCAAACATGTGAGCGTCGTTAATGCATCAGCATTGGATTCCACAGCGAGGCGTTGTCCAATTACCGCATTGCAGTTAGCAACAATTGCTGAGGCAAGCGAGGATGCAGATGCCAACACCTGACAGCGCGCAGTGCCGTCAAGGCGGCCGGCCTGTTGAACTTGCTGCAAGAAAGCAGCAATCTGGCAAGTCCAGCCCGGCCGAATGAGCAATTCTGCGAACCCTTGGGCAAGTGCAGAGAGGTCCAACAATTGTTCATGGTCTTGTGCAGCGGAGTGCTCCAGGAGTGGATCAAAGACTGCATAACTCGGTGGAGTCAGCACATCAAGAAAGCCGTCCATGCTGAGCAGAAACTGAATAGCCTGCACCCCTTGGGAATCCTGACGAAGAACCAGAAGCCGGATCATGGCCCATCGAGCATGCTGATCTGCTTGCAGAACTGAATCCACAACTGCGGCGGTCGACACAGAATGCGGCCGGTTCCAGAGCAACCGGGCCAACTGTTCAGCGGGCCTGCTCGCCTCATTCGCAATGCACGGGTAGCGCTCGGTTGCCGCCGCAAGCAGTTCGAGCGGATCAACGCCAAGCAGCGAGTCTGCATCCCAACTCGAGATAATTCCAACCGCTACTCGACGCGCCGCAAGATGAGGTTGACGCAGCAACGATCTAATTTCTCGAAGTTCTGTTCCCGCCAACACTGCTGACAAGATGACACACAGGCAGTACCTCGTGAAGGCCTTGGCCCCAAGATGAGACAAAGGGCCTAATTGCAGGGTTCAGTTCTTGGGTACTTCTCCTCACAGGACAGCGAGAGACGAGTAAGTAGAGCCTGACGCACACGCGCACAGCATGAGTCGTAGCCTACGAACATGATGTTTGGCCGTGCTCCCCGCCTTGTTGCTCAAGCCGAAGCCCTCCCCGGTCGGTCCGAACCCATACTGGTTGCCGAACCGCATCAGGTACTCGGTAGTTCGCTCAATGCCCCCTTCCCTGATGGGTCACAGGCCGCGGTGTTTGCCGAGGGGTGCTTCTGGGGAGTCGAGCGAGTCTTCTGGAAGATCCCCGGCGTGATTACTACTGCTGTGGGCTATGTGGGCGGCTTCACGCCGAACCCCACCTACCAAGAAGTCTGCTCTGGTCGAACTGGCCACACAGAAGGCGTACTAGTTGTTTTTGACCCTGCCCAACTGAGCTACGAAGAGTTGCTGTCAGCTTTCTGGGAATCCCATGACCCGACTCAAGGCATGCGGCAGGGTAACGACATTGGCACCCAATATCGATCGGGCCTGTACTGCCTTGACGCAGACCAACTTGCCGCTGCCGCAGCTAGCCGAGAGAGGTTCCAAAGCGTGCTGACCTCTGCGGGCTTCGATGAGATCACCACCGAAATCCAACCTCTCGAGGGCCTGAGCAGTCACTGGTTTTATGCCGAGGACTACCATCAGCAGTACTTGTCCAAGAATCCTGGTGGATACTGCGGCCTTGGTAGTACGGGCATGTCCTGCCCGGTTGGCCTGACGAAGGAAAACGACTAACCGCTCACGCGTACACTGCGGGGCATGGCCGAGGAAGTAGTCACTGGCGGTGCCACGCCAGGATCAACAGCGCGAGCGCGATCTACGGTGCGTGGAGTGGTTCGCTTGCAGATTGCGGCGAATGGCCTAGGCGCCTTGGCTGCCTTTTCGTACTTCAGATTTCTGCTGTCTCCGCAGGCCCAGGACGGCCTTGCTGATAACAACCTGAATCTGTTGGTTTTTACTTCCTACCTGGCGGCCATGGTGCTGCTTGCCTTGCCGCTCAACACCTTGTTTGTCCGCCGAGCTATGAACTGGGTACGAGAAGGCAAAACGCCAACCGATAGGCAACGCAAATTGCTCTTTAGCCTGCCGCTAGCAGAGACACTTACCGCACTGATCTCTTGGATTGGAGCAGCAATTCTCTTTGGCGTCATCAATCATGATGTTCAGCGCGTTTCACTTGGGATCTTGTTAGCCGGAGTCGTCACCTGCACCCTGCTGTACCTACTTCTCGAAGGCCACTTTCGACCTGTCTATGCGCTGGCCTTGGCCGATGCAGACTTACCTGCTGACCGTAGAGACGTCCTTCCCCGACTCATGCTGGCTTGGCTGATGGGAAGCGCAGTACCGCTCATCTCAATAGGCCTGATCCCCGTTATTAGTCCTGCCTCTATCGAGGGCTACCGTCTGAGCGGAATCGCTGCAGTTTCACTGGTTGCAGGGGTGGTAGTCATGGGCCTCGCGGCGCGTTCTGTTGCGCGTCCTCTGAACACCATTCGCGATGCACTCAGAGACATTGAACAAGGCGACCTGAACGTCTATGTCCCAATTGATGATCTTGGCGAACTTGGCCGCCTAGCCGAGGGTGTTAACGACTTAGCTGCTGGCATGCGAGAGCAAGAACTGCTGCGCGAATTGTTTCAACGCCAGGTTGGCCAAGCTGGCCTAGCGGACCTAGCGATTGACCAAGGCATCAGCGGCACAGGCAGTAAACGCGAGGTCACGGTTCTCTTCGTCGACCTACGCGGCTACACAAGATTCTCTGAATCGCACCCACCTGAAGATGTCGTGGCAATGCTCAATCGATTCTTTCGCGTGGTGGTAGCCGAGGTGAGCCGGGCTGGTGGCTGGGTGAATAAGTTTGAAGGTGATGCTGCGCTGTGCTTATTTGGCGCGCCTCAGGATCAGACCGATCACGCCGATCGAGCGCTGCGTGCAGCAGTCAGCTTGCCAACGGCTCTCGAGGCTGCTGATGACTTACTCGGTGCGGGCATCGGAGTAGCGAGTGGAGAGGTGATTGCGGGATTCGTAGGTACCCCAGAACGATTCGAATACACAGTGATTGGCGATGTAGTCAACCTGGCCTCTCGACTCTGCGATGAGGCAAAAGCAGTTCCCTCCGGAGTGCTTGCCTCGTCCAGCACTATTTTGGCGGCATCTCAGCGAGAGGCGTGGGTTCCCTCGGGCCGTCTCACCATTCGCGGACGCCAAGAAAAAGCCGCCGTGTACACATTGCGCTCTGCTCAAAAAAGACGTTCGCGGCGGTACGGCACCCCGTGGTCATCGAAACCCGAGAGCAGTGCCCCATAGGCGTGCAACCCCAAGAACTCTCGCCACATTAATAACAAGGCTGTGGCAAATTCTTGGCCATGCGGGCCGGTGGGATCAGGGCTAGTTGTGGGCTGGGCGCTGGCAACATGGGCCAACTCATGAACAACCGTGACTGCATCCCAAGAGCCATCTCTGATCCAGATAGCTGCCTCGTCACCTGTTCGATCCACGGCGGCGGCAGAAAAGGTTGCTGATCGGGAACGACGGATCAGCTGAACCTCTAGAGGCGCAGCCGGAAACTCACGGTCCCACCACGACCCAGCGAGGACAGATTCCACATAGGCCTCAAGGTCTGTAAAACGCGAAAAGTGGCGGCCTCCACTGGGCATGGCCTGATTCTCAGCGGCATAAATAACGTCCCGGTGTGGATCTTCTGCCAAGGCGTTGCTCGTCATCCCGTGCCAATTCCCCGGCGGCCACCAATTCCACCCCGAGTAAGCGAGGCTTCTTTGCCTGCCCGCTTGCCTGCCTGTCGGCCAGTGGCAGACCTTCCACTCGATGCCCAAGATGAACGAACTCGCGGATGGCGACGACGAAAGTCATCCTGCACTTCTTCTGCTCGAGAGGCCAAGACCATTGCAACCGAGGGCTGCTCAGCTGCTACATGCTGACCCGCCGCTCCAGAAGATGAACGATCGGAATCTGCCGCCGTGGACGAGGTCTTTGCAGCAGCCGCTGCTGCTCGATCTTGTTCGAGTCGAGCGCTGACCTCTTCTGCGTAGCCAATGATGAAACTGCGTCGCCAAGATGCAGTCGCAGCAGGAGTGGCGCCCTTGGGACACAAGGACAACATTGCCGCTGTCAGCTGCACCAGCAAAGAAGTCACCAGCGTGTCTACCCATCGGAGGTCTGTCGGAAACCCCACCACAGAGACAACCTCTGCGCCTTTTTGCATGCCCGAGACCAAGCGAACGGTCCGGCAACCGTGCGCAGATGCCACGGCCCCAATCAGCACCGCCTTCTGCGTGAGGTACGGGCTAAAGACCACCAACTGCAACTCGTCGGGCTGCTCACGTCCAGAGCGCTCGGCCCCTTGCCACAACATGGCCTCGTCAATTGCCCAGCGACTAATCAACTCGGAGGCCTTGTTAAAGAAAAGCTCTGCCTCTTCAGGGAATTCGGTGGCCTCGGCCTTGGCAAGCAGTCCCCGGATGGTTGCCAAACGGCGGTCCTCGCCGGGGATTGTGCTGCCTTGGCTGTTCTGCGACTCGTTCACCCCAACAGCCTTGCACGCTGTGGGGACAAGCGGAACGGGGTGCGCTCCCCTACTTTCCAATCTCTGCCTACACATCTGGCGTACCATTGGTTAGTGAGCATTGTATTCATTGACTTACAAACCGCAGCAGATCAACTCGGAGTCCACTATCAGACTGCCTACAAGTGGGTACGCAGTGGGCAACTCCCAGCAGATTTGGTCTGCAACAAGTACCTAGTTGACCCTGCAGAAGTCGAGGCATTTGCTGTACGCAGGCAGCAACCAGCAGTACGTACAGTTCGGCGGCCTCGCCTTGGGTTTGGCAATGTCAGCAAGGAGTTCACCGCAGCCCTCATTGAGGGCGATGCGAATCGCGCAACCTCAACGGTTTCTGGATTGGCTTCAGATGGCGTGCCACTTACTGTGGTCATAGAAGAGGTAATCGCCCCCTCGCTTCGTGACATCGGAACTGCTTGGCACAACGGAGAACTGAGCATCTGGCAAGAGCACCGGGGAACGGCGATCGTGGAGCGAATTCTAGGCGAGCACCAGCCAAACCCTCGCGGGCGGCGACGGGGCAGCGTGGCAGTGGCCGCTCTCGAGGGTGACCTACACGGATTACCTGCACTTATGGCGGCTGCCGCACTTCGAGAAGATAACTGGCATGTCCATCTGTTGGGCGCAAACTTGCCCGCTGCTGAGTTGATGGATTTTTGCCAGCAGGAATCGCCCGACCTAGCTGTGGTGACGGTATCGATGCCCGACCGAGAAGAACATGTTGCGTCTGTTGTGGCTCAGGTCGAATCCCTGGGTACTCGGATTCTGGTGGGCCGCCCCGGCGGAAGTTTGCTGGAGCTTCAACAGCTAGCCAAAACTTCTTGATTCAGCTTGGCTACAAGTTGATACCAAGCCGGGCCTAAACGACTGCACGCTCAGCATGTCGGCCGAGCACTACTCGTGTTCCCGCAACACGATCATGCAGCCCCTGAGACTCGGGGTCTCGAGCGATACTCACCACGAGCAACAGAAACCAAGCTGGCGTAATGACAACTGCTAGTTGACCCAACGGTCCGGGCCAATATGCCAACATGACCGGCCACATCATCACAATGGTCCGGAGGATCGAGGATCGCCAACCCGGGGCAAAACCGTGTACGTTCACCACTCTTATTCCCAGCACAAACTTGCCAGGGGTAGTGCCATTCCACGCCGTCAGCCAGGTATCGCCGAGTAACGGCAAAAACGATATTGCCAGCACTGCGACATATGGTGGCGCCTCCGGGGAGAGCGTGAGCAGGGCAAAGAGCAAGACCATCAGCATCCACCACGCGATATACGAGATGACTGCGGCAACGACGCGTTGCATGGTGGGAGCTAACAGCAACGGATCGCCTGAGGTCGAAGCAGGATGCATCTTTGAAGCCATTTCGCGAGCCCAGTCCAGAGACTCGCTCGAGGTCTCCGTCGGATCAAAGTCAACCAGAGTGTCAGAGGTGACGGTCTCGAGTAAATCCTTAATGCGCTGTTCGTCCTCGGATGAAATCGACAGCAATAAGCCCTGAATCTGGTGATCGATGTTTGCTCCGTCTAAGAACAACAGGAACATCTCGCGCTCTTCTGGCTCCATCCCGGACAAGTCGATCTCTAGGATCCGAGCTGGCACAGGAGACTCTTCAAAGGAGGGGTCGGAATGCAGTTCTCCGCCGCAGCGCTCACATTCCGAGGCCTCGGCACTCTGAGACAGGTCGCAGCGCCAACACCAACTTGTGTTCGATTCGCTCACAGCTTGTACCTGAACCGATCAGAGAGACTGCGGTGGTTCCGGCAGTTCCTCAAAGATGGGGGCACGTTTCTCTCCCTTTGCCGCGAACTCCTCGAACATATCCGCTGGCTGAAACATGCCTGATTGCCAACCAGCGATATAACGAAGGCCGTCTGCAACTGAGTGATCCCGCGTGTAGTTGATCATCTCTTTGGTGCCCCAAATAGCTAGCGGGGAGCGGGTCGCAATGCGCCCGGCAATCTCCAGAACCCCTTCCACCAAGGAGTCGTGATCCTCAAAGACTTGATTGACGAGACCGCATTCGAGGGCACGTTGTGCGGGCATTCGATCTCCGGTGTACGCCAACTCACGAGCAATCCCCTCGGGGATGATCTTGGGGAGTCGCTGCAACGTGCCGACGTCAGCTGTCATGCCGATGTTGATTTCCATCACACAGAAAAACGCATCCGCAGAGCAATAGCGCATGTCGGCAGCCGACACCATGTCAATCGCGCCGCCGATACAACCACCTTGGATTGCGCAGAGCACAGGAATCCGAGCCTGCTCAAGGGCAGTGAAGGAGTCTTGAAGGTGCTGCACCATCATCCACATATAGGCCCGTTTGCGACCCTCCTCAGTCACTCCCGGCCCAACGCTCAGGCTTGAGCCACCCGAGAAAACCTCTAGATCCATCCCTGCAGAAAAATGCTTCCCCGTTGACGAGATCACAATTGCTCTGGCCGATGCAGAGGCATCGATCTCTCGGACAATCTGCGGCAGTTCCGTCCAGAAGCTAGCGATCATAGAATTGAAGGAATCCGGCCTCTTCAGCTGGATATGGGCGACCTTGTTGGCAATGGTGACTTCGAAACATTCGTACACGCCGAAAAGTTACTTGACTACGGGGCTCTACGCTCTGCAGAAGGGCTGACCAGCTCTCACCAAACTGCTGCGCCGCCCGAACAGGAATAACCACCCCCGAGGAGTACGTAACCGATGAGCAATCCGCACCGCCTACCAAACACAGTACTTCCAAGCCGGTACAAGCTCGAGATCTGGCCTGATCTAGAGGGCAG
>CAMDAT010000013.1 GCA_945888825.1 Bifidobacterium breve
CCCACATCGGTTCTGATGTCATTTGGGCTGAGTCACGTCCTGGATATGACCGTAGCGGTGTCGTATTTTTGTCGCAGCCGGATACGGCGATGAATCAGGAGTTGTTACCTGGGGCAAAGATCTCTGCACGTACTCACGTGAATGAGTACGGGGGTGGGGCGTTTTGGGTGCATGGTGACCCTCGCTCCGATGGCCGTATCTACTGGGTGGATGCAGCATCTGAAGGCCTGCTTTGGGCCGGGTCGGATGCCTACGCACGCGAGCTTTTGCTGTGGCCTCTAGTCAGTTCCGAAGGTGCGCCTTCGGTCCGCTACGCGTCTGGGGTTGTCACCCCTGACGGTAATTGGGTGATCTGCGAGCGCGAGTCTGCGCAAACAACTGTTGGGTCACCGAACCTAGCTGCGGCTGAAGTATTAGCCGATGGAGTGCCAGCCGATGGAGTGTTAGCTGGTGGAGCGGTAGCGAATGAACTAGTGGCGATACGAACGACACCTGCTCCGCCCGTCGTGATCGTTGGCGAAGGCCAACCCGGCTCCGGGGACTTCACTGCAGCTCCGACCTTGTCGCCAGACGGCTTGAGCCTGGCTTGGCTTCGTTGGGATCACCCAGATATGCCATGGGATGCAGCCGAACTCTGGGCTGCTGATGTTCAGTACGGCGGCCGGAAATCAATTGCCATCACACAACCACGTCGCGTTGCTGGCGGACTAGCCGGAGGCCAAGCTCGTGGCCTGACTCGGGCAGTGTCAGTGAGCCTTCCCAAATGGTCTCCGGATGGGTATTTGTGGTGGTGTGATGACTCGACGGATTGGTGGCACCTGTATCGCTCTGCGGCACCAGGCACTCCCGAGGCTGCATCTGGTGACAATCTGGCGCCTCTGATTGCGGATGCACAGGAAGAGGTCGGAGAGCCTCGTTGGGTTGCTGGCGGTTCCCGGTATGGCTTCACCTCTGACGGAACCGTGGTGTTTGCCGCAAAGTCTGGCGGGTTTGATTCGCTCTGGAGCTACAACCCTGCGACTGCGCAACGACTACCGCTTCCGGGCCCAGGGTTCACCTGTATTGATTCAGTCAGCGTTAACTGTTCCTCTGTTGCAGTCATTGCAGGTCTGAAGGATCGACCGAGTTCGGTCTGGCATGTCGACCTTGCAACTGGGGTGGCCACTGATCTGAGAGCGCCTCAGAATGGTGGCCCGCCCTCGGCAGCAGGTTCGGCCGCAGGTTCGGCCGCTGCTGCACCCTCTTCTGCAATCGGCACCTCATCCGGCGCTGCACCGCTTTCAGCGGACTGGGTCTCGACTCCGCAGGCGATCAGTTTTCCTACTGGCTCGCAGGAAGGCGGTTTGGTTCAGGCACACGCGTTGTTCTATCCGCCGCAGAGCCCCAGATTTCATGGCCCAGACGGTGAGTCACCTCCGCTGCTCGTGCGAATTCATGGAGGACCCACTGCCTCGGCCCGTGCGGAGTTCTCGCAGAGCTTGCTGTTTTGGACTAGCCGAGGTTTTGCGGTCGCAGATGTGAACTACCGAGGTTCAACTGGTTTTGGGCGAGAGTACCGAGACCAACTTCGCGGAGAATGGGGAGTTGCAGATGTTCAGGACTGCATCGCTGCCGCCCGTTTCTTAGCCGAGCAGGGACTCGTTGACCCCGGACGGTGCGTGATTCGAGGTGGCTCTGCCGGAGGGTTTACTGCCCTAGCGGCACTGTGTTTTCAGCAGGCTTGGGGCTTTGATGGGACCTTTGTGGCAGCTTGCAGCCTGTATGGGGTCACTGACCTTGCAGCGATGGCAGCCGATACCCACAAGTTCGAGTCGCGCTATCTCGACGGTTTGGTTGGCCCGCTGCCCGAACAGGCTGCAACATATCAAGCTAGGTCCCCGTTATTTCATGCGGACCACCTGAGCCGGCCTGTGCTCTTGTTGCAAGGTGCCGATGACAAAGTGGTTCCACCGGCCCAAGCCGAGGTTCTGGTAACTGCACTGCAGCAAAACCAGGTACCTCATGCCTATGTGTTATTTCAGGGAGAAGGCCACGGATTCTTGCTGCGAGAAACGGTAGTAAACGCTTTAGAGACCGAGCTTGCCTTCTACGGCGAAGTGCTTGGATTCCAACCCGATGGCAAGCCACCTGCAGTCGAAAAACTTGCGGGTTGGCCGGTCGCTCCAAGCTCAGGCAGGATGGGGGGATGAGAGTACTGGTTACAGAGAAAATTGCCGATGGCGGATTGCAGCGTTTGCGTGACGCAGGCCACGAGGTGGACGTACAAGAAGGGCTCACCCCCGAGGAGTTGCTAGCCACTATTCCCGGCGCTCACGCCCTGATTATTCGGTCTGCAACACAGGTGACAGCGTCGGTTCTTGCTGCAGGAACTGATTTGATCGCTGTCGGACGCGCTGGGATTGGTCTGGATAACGTCGACGTGGCCGCAGCGACTGAGTGCGGAGTGATGGTCGTCAACGCACCGCAGTCCAATACGCTCTCTGCCGCAGAGCACACGATGGCTTTGTTGCTTGCCCAAGCTCGCAATGTGCCCCAAGCCAGTGCAGCACTCAAAGCCGGCCGGTGGGAGCGATCCAAGTGGACCGGTGTTGAACTCTCCGACAAGACGCTCGGCATCATTGGCCTTGGGCGAATTGGCAAACTGGTTGCTCAGCGGGCGCTCGCCTTCGGTATGAAGCTGGTCGCCTATGACCCCTTCGTGTCTGAGGATCGAGCTCGGCAATTGAGCGTGCAGTTGCTCTCCCTCGAGGACCTGATGGCGCAGTCTGACTTCATCACCTTGCACCTTGCGAAGACCCCAGAGACTGCCGGACTCATTGGGGTCGACATGTTGAAACTGGCTAAGCCTTCGCTGCGAGTTATCAATGTGGCTCGTGGTGGAATCATCGATGAGCAAGCTCTAGCCGATGCCATTTCTCAGGGTCGGGTAGCCGGGGCTGGGTTCGATGTGTTTGCAACCGAGCCTTGCACCGATTCACCGTTGTTTGAACTTGACTCTGTCGTGGTGACTCCGCACCTCGGTGCTTCTACTGCCGAGGCTCAAGACAAAGCCGGAGACACCATCGCAGACATGGTTCAGTTGGCTCTCGCCGGAGACTTTGTTCCCTACGCAGTCAACGTGTCTGCAGCCGAGGCCTCCGAGGTCGTGCGGCCCTACCTTGCGCTAGGCGAACAATTAGGTCGGATCTTCGCCGGCTTGTGCGGAAAGATCTCAGACGGACTCGAGATCGAATACCAAGGACAGATTGCCGAGTTTGATACCAGAATCTTGACGTTGTCATTGCTCAAAGGGTTCTTTGGTGCAACGACTGGCGGCCCAGTGTCGTATGTGAACGCGCCCCAGATTGCCGAAGAGCAGGGCATCGAAATTCGGCCTACATCCACGACTACTGCACGCGACTACGTCAACTTAATTACCGTTCGTGGGGCTGGTCACAGCCTGTCGGGCACGCTGGTCGGGCTGAAGTCAGTGCAGACGCTCGTGATGATTGACGACTACACCATTGATATGCCTCCCGCTGATCACCTACTCGTCGTGCGTAATCACGATCAGCCAGGCATGATCGGCAAGGTGGGCTCCCTAGTCGGCGAGGCCGGCCTGAACATTGACGATATGACGGTTGGGTCATCGCCCGAGGGTGCAAAGGCCCTGATGGTGCTAGCTACTGCTGAGTCAGTTCCTGAGTCAGTGCTTGAGGCCCTGCGCCAGACAGACGGAGTGGTCTCGGTAGCCTCCGTCGGTTAATCGGCCCAGTCGGTTAGCTAGCACAGTCGGTAAGCCAGCACAGTCGGTAAGCCAGCACCGTCGGTTAGCTAGCCCAGTCGGTTAGCGGGTGGTGGGCATCCAGGCTGGTCGGCTTGCCTCATAGGCGGTGATCTCTGGTTCGTGCAGCAGCGTCAGGCTGATGTCGTCTAGGCCGTTCAGAAAACGGTGCTGAATCGAGTCCTCGAGTGGAAAGTCGACGAGTAGATCAAGTGCGGTCACCTCGAGTGTGCGCAACTCAATGTCGATCTTGATCTCGAGCGAGGGATCTTTGGTGATGGCATCCAAGAGTTGGCGGCCAACCTCGGCGCTGACAAGAACTGGAACCAAACCGTTCTTGGTTGCGTTGTTACGAAAGATGTCGCCGAATCTTGGCGAGATGACTGCTGCGAATCCGTATTGCTGAATGGCCCACACGGCATGCTCGCGGCTTGAGCCTGTGCCGAAATTGGGGCCGGCAACGAGGACTGATGCACCCGAGTACTGCTCCTGGTTGAGCACGAACTCTGGGTCATCGCGCCATTCCGAGAAGAGGCCCTTGTCGAAACCAGTGCGTTCGACTTGTTTGAGCCAATCACTCGGGATGATCTGATCAGTGTCTACATCTGAGCGGTCGAGCGGGACTGCTGTGCCGGTAATTGTTTGTACTGAATCCATGATGAGTTTCCTTTTCTTGAAACGAGGGCAGTTGGGCAGCGATTAGCGAACGGGGTCAAGGTCGGTGGGAGTTGCGAAGTGGCCAGCCACTGCGGTTGCTGCGGCCACGGCTGGGGACACCAGGTGGGTTCGACCACCTCGGCCTTGTCGGCCCTCGAAGTTGCGGTTCGATGTTGAAGCACACCGTTCGCCAGCCACGAGCTTGTCCGGGTTCATGGCTAGACACATCGAGCATCCGGGCTCACGCCAATCGAATCCAGCGTTGATGAAGACTTGGTCTAGGCCCTCGGCCTCGGCTTGACGCTTGACGGCATGAGATCCGGGTACCACCAGAGTTCTCACACCCGCAGCAGCGCTCCTGCCCTGCGCAACGGCGGCGGCTGCTCGAAGGTCTTCGATGCGACCATTCGTGCAGGACCCGATAAAGACGGTCTGCACGGGAACGGACTTGAGGGGTACTCCGGCAGTGAGGCCCATGTACTCGAGTGCTCGTTCGGCAGCTACTCGTAAGTCCGGGTCAGTGAAGTCCTCGGGACCAGGAACGTTCTGTGAGAGGGCAATGACCTGCCCGGGATTTGTTCCCCATGTAACGAACGGTTCGATCAGAGCGGCGTCTAGGAAAATCTCCTTGTCAAAGACTGCGCCAGAGTCGGTACTCAAGCTGCGCCAGTCGGCCACCGCTGCGTCCCACAAGTCACCTTGGGGGGCATGGGTTCGTCCTTTGAGATACTCAAATGTCGTCTCATCGGGGGCAATCAAACCAGCCTTGGCTCCCGCCTCGATGGACATGTTGCACACGGTCATGCGGCCTTCCATTGAAAGCGAGCGGATTGCGGAGCCGCGGTATTCGGCTACGTACCCGATACCTCCAGAAGTTCCGAGCACTCCAAGGATGGCCAAGATCACATCTTTGGCAGTGACTCCAGGGTTGAGTTCACCGTCCACATTGACGGCAAGAGTTTTGGGCCGATTTTGCGGCAGGGTCTGCGTGGCGAGCACGTGCTCAACCTCGGATGTTCCGATACCGAATGCCAAGCACCCGAAGGCGCCGTGGGTTGAGGTATGGGAATCGCCACAGACGATGGTCATGCCGGGGTGTGTGAACCCCTGCTCTGGGCCGATGATGTGAACGATGCCTTGTTCTGGCGAACCCATTGGGAACTCAAGGACATTGAATTCTTCTGCGTTGACTCGGAGCGTGTCGACCTGCTTGCGTGAGATGGGATCGGCGATGGGCTGATCGATCTGCTCGGTAGGCACATTGTGGTCTTCGGTAGCGAGCGTCAGGTCTGGCCGCCTCAGGGAGCGACCCGTCATACGAAGACCGTCGAAGGCCTGAGGGGAAGTCACCTCATGCACGAGGTGAAGGTCGATATACAACAGGTCGGGTTCGCCTTCAGAGGATCGAACAACGTGACGGTCCCAAACCTTTTCGGCCAAGGTGCGGGGGGTGGATTCTGTAGACATAGAGAGGCTCCCTCTAAATAGATAAATCTCATTATTTGGGATATAGTTCCCGAGTAATGGAACCCAAGGTATCTGGTGTTGGAGTATTAGACAAATCATTTGGGGTTGTTGCTCTCATAGCAGAGTCTCCTCGAAGCTTGGCTGAGCTGATTCAGGGCACGGGACTTAGTCGAGCCACAGCACACCGTTTGGCCTTGGCGCTCGAGGCACATGGCCTACTTCGCCGACTCCCGGACGGTCGCTTTGCTTTGGGGCTACACCTTGTTGCCCTCGGCCGAATCGCCGCCGAGCAATTTCCGCTTGCCGAGATTGCCCAGCCGGCGCTTGTAGCCCTGCGAGAAATCACGGGTGAGTCCGTGCAACTGTACGTTCGAGACGGCTCAAACCGGGTGTGTATTGCTGCACTTGAGTCGCTGCATGGACTGCGCACGATTGTGGCGGTTGGCGCTGCGCTCCCCTTGGATGTTGGGTCAGCTGGTCGAGTTCTTTCGGGTGAGCACACGGCCACAGGTTGGTTGCAGACAGTGGGGGAGCGTGAAGCAGGGGTCGCCTCTGTGTCTGCTCCGGTTCGCGGGCCGCAAGTGGAATTGCTAGCGGCTGTGAGTGTCTCTGGTCCTATCGACCGGCTGGGTCGATCACCAGGAAAGCTGCATGGCCCGGCGGTAGTCGCAGCCGCCAACCAGATTCAGCAAGCGGTCGAATCTGCGCCCTTTCTGACCTGACCTGAGCAGCGCAGACCTGAGCTGAGTAGCGCAGACCTGAGCTGAGCAGCGCAGATCTTGCCCAATTGCGAGCGCAGCTCAGGCTTCTGAGTCATCCTCTGCTTCGCCGAGTTCATAGGACCGGCCAGTGGATTCAGAGGAGTCATCATCACGCCGTTTGGCCTTGCGTCGGGCTCGTTGGTTGCGCTCTCGTTGTTCCTCGCGCTCGCGAGTTTCTAGGCCCACTTCAAGTTGTTCTAGCTCTACAGCGAGTTCCTGAAAGACATGGACTCTGTCTGCACCAATCTCGCCCTGAGCAACCGCTTCGAGTAGGCCGCAGCCGGGCTCGGTGGTGTGGGTGCAATCTGCAAAGCGGCACTGCTGCACGTACAAGCTCAAGTCTTCGAATGCTTTCTCAAATCCATCGTCAGCAGACCACAGCCCGACCCCGCGAATGCCTGGAGTGTCGATCAAAAGTGCGCCATCTTCTAACTCAATAATCTGTCCGGCGCTCGTGGTGTGGCGACCCCTTCGATCGTTATCGCGCACCTCGGCTACGAGCTGCACCTCATAGCCAGCAAGGGCATTGACCAGCGAGGACTTGCCAGCTCCCGATGCGCCAAGCATCGCAATCGTGTGGTCGGCCAAATGCAAGGAGCGCAACTCGCTCAGCCCATGCGCGCTGCGAGTCGAGATCACATGCACCTCGACGCCCGGGGCGAATCGCTGGGCCTCCGAACGCTCCTTCTCGGCCCATTCCGCTGACACAAGGTCTGCTTTGGTCAGAATCACCACGGGCTGCGCCCCGCTTTCCCAAGCCAGGACCAACTCGCGAGCTAATCGCGTCAGATTGACTCCCGACTCAAGTGGCTGCAGCACGAAGACTCGATCCATATTGGCAGCGAGCGGCCGGGACTGCAGCTGCAGCTGATCCCTAGCAACGCCAGGAGAGCGGCGTTCAAATACGGTACGGCGCGGCAGGATCAGTTCGATCCGGCCGGCAGCTAAGTCAAGGCCGCAGAGATCTCCAACTACCACTCGGCGAACGGCCTTAGCCGCAACAACTAGGTGTTCCTCGCCGGAGGAAGTCGCCGCCATGATGCCGCCCTTATCAATGCGCACCACACGGCATGGGATCAAGCCGTCAGCCTGAGAACTTGACCACTCTTGTGCCCAGTGATTGTCCCATCCGGGTGGCAGCATCTGTGGTTGGTCAAGCACGGGCGACATCCATTCTCACCATGTTTGCACGGCCAGAGCACTGCTCGGGTACCTAGTGGGGGCTGGCCTAGGATTGGCCCATGCCTCTGCGATCCCCGAACCTTGGCGAGCGCCCAGATTTGGGATCCGTCGGCTCAGTCATGAGCACCGCTCACCCGGGGTCCCATCCAGCCGCCGGGGCTCGGCCGTTACCCGGCGCACTAGCGGCGATTGACATTGGAACGAACTCAATCCACATGCTGATTGCGCGGGTTGCTTCGAATGGTCGATTCGAGGTGATAACCAAGCAGAAAGAGATGGTCCGCCTAGGTTCAGGACGAGGTGAGATGAAGCTGCTTGAGCCTGCTGCAATTGATCGCGGCGTTGCAGCCTTGGCTCGATGTCGCTCACTTGCTGACTCATTCGATGCCCCCGTGTATGCGGTGGCCACCTCGGCGGTTCGTGAGGCGCTCAATGCCGAGGAGTTCCTCGAACGTGCGCTGCAAGAGGCCGGCGTTGAGGTGCAGGTCATCTCTGGGTTCGAAGAGGCCAGGCTCATCCTTCTAGGGGTGCTGCAGGCTTTGCCGGTGTTCGACAAGCACCTGGCCTTGATTGATGTCGGCGGCGGTTCTACCGAGATTCTCTTTGGCTACAAGGGGTCCGTCTCGTACGGTCGCTCAGTCAAATTGGGATCGCTACGCATGACGAACCGGTTCTTTCCGGGGGGTGCTGTTCGGGGCAACGCCGTTGAGGAATGCCGCGACTATGTGCACGGACGGCTTGCTCCGCTGGCACATGAAGTAGCGCAACTCAGCCAAGAAGTTGCCATTGCATCCTCGGGCACGGCAGAGGCAATTGCGACCATGATCTTTGCCCGAAGGGCTGAGCAAGCGCCCCAACAGCTCAATGCATCCAAGGTCACTACCCAAGAAATCTCTGAGATTGTTGACCTATTGGCTTCGGTGGAGAGTCCCGAAGAGCGTCGCAAGCTGGAAGGGATTGACGCAGCCCGAGCAGATATTTTGATTGGTGGGGCGATCGTGCTGGAACAAGCCTGCAGAGCTATTGGGGCGACTGAGATTGTCATTTCTGAGTTTGCGCTACGCGAGGGTGTGTTGCTCGATGCCTTGCACCGCATCGGCGGCGGCACGTTGCATCACTTGTCTGACCTGCGTCGTACCTCGGTATTTCATCTGATGGAACTCTGTGATGATGACCCTGAGCACTCGGTTCAAGTGGCCCGACTAGCGCTTCAACTGCATGACGCACTTGCAGCAGACCTTGGCCTTGGTGACGAGGAGCGAGAACTGCTCGAAGCCGCTGCGCTGCTCTCGAATGTCGGTCTATTCATTGCGCATTCGGGCCATCACAAGCACAGCTACTACGTGATCCGAAACTCCGAGCACCTGATGGGGTTTACTGATCAAGAAATTGAGCTCATTGCGCAGGTTGCCCGCTATCACCGTAAGAGCCCGCCATCTGTAGATAAGCATGCTGAGTTCGCTGGTCTCAGTGAGGCCGACCAACTTCGTGTGCGGTCCATGGCGGCAATTTTGCGAGTGGCAATTGGGTTTGATCGAAACCACGATGGAGCAGTGGAATCGGTGCAGGTTGAGCACCTAGGTGATCACGTTCTGATGACCCTGCACGGGAGCGAGGACACCGCCGAACTCGGCCTGGAGCAATATTCGGCATCTTCGCGAAGCGGGCTGTTGGCGGAGCGCCTTGGTAAGGCCGTTGTCGTGCGCACGGCAGAGACCGCCGAGCACCGGGCTTCGAAGCAGAACTAGATTCCTGCAAGCTCCTGAAGCTGCCCGTCGAGCATGGAGAGCCGTCGATTTGGTTTGAACCGTTCAGCCAAGCGTCGGTCGTGGGTCACCAAAAGGATGGTGCCATCGAAGGAGCCCAGCGCCGATTCAAGTTGTTCGATTGCGGGCAGATCTAGGTGATTCGTTGGCTCGTCGAGGACCAAAAGGTTCACGCCGCGAGCCTGCAGTAGGGCGAGGCCTGCGCGTGTGCGCTCGCCGGCAGAAAGGGTGTGTGTGGGCCGCACAACATGTCCGCCACTCAGGCCAAACTTCGCGAGCAACGTGCGGACTTCAGAGGTCTGCAGGTCGGGTACCTGATCGCAGAATGCATCAAGCAGGGACCCTGCTCCAACGAATGCGCCCCGAGCTTGGTCGATCTCGCCAATCTCTACGCCCGAGCCGAGCGAGGCATCCCCCGAGTCGGCAGTCAGCGTTCCGAGGAGGAGTCCGAGAAGTGTGGACTTGCCGGCGCCGTTTGGTCCGGTCACTGCAACTCGGTCGCCGCGGTCAATTTGTAGTGTGACAGGGCCAAAGTGGAATGGTCCTCGGGTCAGGCTTGCTTCGCGTAGTACTGCAACGACCTGGCCGGAAGGCGCTGCGGCAGAAATTGACATCTGCAATTCCCATTCTTTACGTGGTTCGGGAACTACCTCGAGTCGTTCAACCATGCGGTCAGTCTGTCGGGCCTTTGAGGCTTGCTTCTCTGAGGATTCGACTCGGAGTGATTTTCCGATCTTGTCTCCGTCGGGAGGGTTGCGTCGCGCTGCTCGAACTCCTTTGTCAGCCCAGGCGCGCTGGGTTCGGCCACGTTCTTGAAGCCCGGACAGGGTGCCTGCGTATTCCTCGTACTGCTCTCTGGCGTGCATCCGGTCGCGCTCTCGCTCAACTAGGTAGGCGTCAAAGCCGCCGCCGTAGAGGTGAATGGATTGTTGGTGCATGTCGAGTTCGAGCACCTTGGTAACTGTTCGGCTCAAGAATTCTCGGTCGTGGCTGATGATGACCATGGGTTGCTTTGAGGACAAAACAAATTGTTCGAGTTGATCAAGGCCGGCAAGGTCAAGGTCATTGGTGGGTTCGTCGAGGAGCAAAATGTCGAACCGGCTCAGGAGTAGTGAGGCTAAGCCTGCGCGTGCTGCTTGCCCACCTGAGAGCGAAGTCATCTGTTGATCGAGTGAAGCATCAAGACCGAGCTGAGTAACAAGGATCCGTGCACGATCTTCAAGATCAGCAGCTCCAAGAGCGAGCCAGTGTTCGAGGGCATCGGAGTAGGAGTCTGCGGCGGTGTCGTGAGCCTCGGCGAAGGCTTGTGTGGCTGCGTCGAGTGCCTCTTGGGCTGCAGTGACCCCCGTTCTGCGGCTGAGGTAGGCAAGAATTTCTTCTCCTTCTACGCGTTCGGTTTCTTGGGGTAGCAGGCCAACAGTGGCAGTCGAAGGAGAAAGGGCCCGAGTTCCAGTGACTGTTTGGTCTAGTCCGGCGAGCAGGCGGAGCAGGGTGGATTTTCCGGCCCCGTTTGGTCCTAACAGGCCAATGACATCACCGGGAGCTACGACCAGATCTAGCCCTGAGAACAACACTCGTGATCCGTGGCTGGCTTCTAAAGATTTCACTACGAGCTGTGCAGTCACCTCTAAAGCGTACTGACTCTGAGAAGCAGGGCCCGAGGGGCCGCAGTGCCCGCCCCGATTGACCGCTGCGTAGGTGCCCCGATTGACCGCGCGGTCAAGTAGCTCAGTAACCTAGGTTCATGACCTCGCAAGACCCGACGAACCCCTCACCCTTTGATGCAGAACCTCGCTTTGATTCAGTAGAAGAACTGCGAACAGCGCTGCGTAACGTGGACTACTTGTCTGATGAGGGCATTGCCGGCATCGTGTATTTAGCAGATCGGCTAGGCAAGCCAATTCTTGTTGAGGGTCCCGCTGGTACCGGAAAGACACAGCTGGCGAAGTCAGTTGCCGAAGTACTCGGAGCTCGACTCATTCGCCTGCAGTGCTACGAGGGATTGGACGAGTCCAAAGCCCTCTACGAGTGGAATTACAAAAAGCAGCTTCTGCGCATTCAGGCGACCAAGTCAGACACCGAGGGCCAGAACTGGGACGAGATTGAGGACGATATTTTCTCTGACGAATTTTTGCTTGAGCGCCCGCTGCTCGAAGCGATTCGTGCAATAGACCCAGTTGTCTTGTTGATCGACGAGGTTGATCGCGTTGAGGTAGAGACCGAGGCACTGCTGTTAGAGATCCTCTCTGATTACCAAGTATCGATTCCTGAACTTGGAACCATTACTGCGCGGCAGATTCCCATGGTGTTCTTGACTTCAAATAACACGCGAGAGTTGTCCGAGGCACTGAAGCGTCGCTGCTTGTATCTGCACGTGGATTACCCCGATATGGAACGTGAGAAAGAAATCGTGCTGACCAAGGTGCCCGGCTTGACCGAGTCGTTGGCCGATCAGATTGCTCGGGTGGTGCGCTCTATTCGCCAACTAGAACTGAAGAAGTCGCCTTCAGTGTCTGAGACCATCGACTGGGCTCGCACGCTTGTGCTGCTCGGCGTGGAGCAGATCGATGCAGAGACTGCTACCGGAACAGTCAACATCTTGTTGAAGTATCAAAGCGATATTCAAAAAGTTGTGAAGGAGTTTGCTGCTGAGCAGAAGAGTTTTAGTCGCGGCGGCATTCTCTCTCCGGAAGCCTGAGCCGGATCATGGCCGAGGCCTCTGATCTAGCCGGCGAGTCGCTACTTGAACTTCTTGCTGGATTCATCGTGGAGTTGCGTCAGGCCGGTCTACCCGTCAGCCTGACCGAAAACCTCGATGCCATGGAGGCCGTTCAGTACATCCCCCTTGGCGACCGTGAGGCATTCAAGTACGCCCTTGCGGCAACGCTGGTAAAGAACCACTCGCATTGGCGAGCCTTTGAGACTGTGTTTGAGGTGTACTTCTCGTTGCGCGGCGCAGAGTGGTCACTTGACCCTGATGCCAGCGACTTTGTTGACCCAGATGAGGATCAGTCTCAAGCTCCCGAAGGCGCAGGTGAGGGTCAACAGGCTCAAGGTGGGTCTGGTGATTCGCTGACCCCAGAAGAACTTGCCGAGATGCTCTACAAGTCTTTGATGCGTGGCGACCAGTCGATGATGCGCGCCATGGCTCGGCAGTCGGTGCGGCGCTATGCAGGCATGGAGCCAGGACGGCCCGTTGGTGGCACCTACTACCTGTATCGCACCATGCGGAACCTCAACCTAGAGGGCATGCTCGAGCGACTGATGGAACAGGCCCAAGAGGACTCCCCAGAACCGCTTACTCCCCTCGAAGAGCGCCTAGAGCGCGACGAGTACGAGAATCGAATCGAATCCTTCAAGAAAGAGATTGAGTCAGAGATCCGCCGACGCTTGGTAGCCGATCGGGGAGTCGAGGCAATGGCCAAAACTCTGCGCAAGCCGTTACCCGAAGACATCGACTTTATGCATGCAAGTCGTGAGGAAATGGTGCAACTCCGCAAGGCCCTGCAGCCACTGACTCGTCGACTAGCTATTCGCCTTGCTCGCAAACGCAAGCATGGCCGCAAAGGTGCGTTGGACTTCCGCAACACGGTTCGTCACTCGCTGAGTTATGGGGGAGTGCCGGCCGAGCCGAAGTTCAAATACCCGAGACCCTCAAAGCCCGAGATTTTTGTCATCGCCGACATCTCTGGTTCGGTTGCGGCATTCGCTCGATTCACGCTGCACCTTGTCTATGCAATCTCGGGTCAGTTCTCGCGAGTGCGGAGTTTCGTCTTCATTGACGGGATTGATGAAGTCACTCGATTCTTTGAGGGCACCGACGACATCCTGGATGCGATTTCTCGGGTCAATAGTGAGGCCGATGTGATCTGGGTGGATGGCCATTCTGATTACGGGCATGCGTTTGAAGTGTTCTGGGAACGCTATGGCCAAGACATCAGTTCCAAGACCACGGTGATTATTTTGGGTGATGCCCGCAATAATTATCATGCCTCGCAAAATTGGGTGATCAAAGAGATCCGCAATAAAGCGCGGCACGTCTGGTGGCTCAATCCAGAGCCCAAGGCCTATTGGGATACTGGGGATTCAATCGTGGGGGAGTACGCCACCTACTGCGATGGTGCGTTTGAGTGCCGCAATCTGCGTCAACTCGAACGGTTCGTAGACAACCTCGTCTAGGCCGCTGCCCTAGGGAAGATGCCCTCCGTCACGAGTCGGCGCAGGCATCCTCATCATGTTGATCGAGTCCCCGCGCGCGTTCAATGCCAGATTCGCTAGCCTAAGAAGTCAGGTTGCGTTGCAGTTGCGACAACAGGGAGTAGATATGTCACTAGCAGACAAGGTCAAGGCCAAGGCGGAGCATCTCAAGCCCCGCGTGAATGAGTGCGCAATAGTGGTTCGCCCGCTCCCACTCATTGCAGACGAAATCATCTCGGCCGGCGAAGACTTTTACTTCAAAGTCGTCTTCGACCCGACTGACCGCCACCTAGTCGCACTCGAACCAGCCCAAAGGCTAGAACTCATGAAGGGCCCGTTTGCCCGCGGAGCATTGGTGATTCTTGCGATTCACAAACCCACTGATAAGGCGATTGGCAAGATGTGGCTGCTGAGTGAGTCTCCGGTATCGGGAGACGGCAAGCGCGGTCTGCTTCCCATACAACTCGCAAAGGATGAGATATTCCTCTTTGACCTCTGGGTACACAGGGACTTCCGTCGAAATGCAGTGGGAATCACCATGGCCTTTGAGATGGGAGCGGCTGTTGATCAGTTCTTTCCTCAAGCTCGCTGGGTCTACGGCTACGCGCACGTAGACAATGAAGCCTCGATGCAACTGATGTCGCTGGTCTATGGCATGTGGACCGTGCAGACCATGAAGGAGTACCAGATCGGCGACTATCACGTCGGAATGGTGCCCAATTCGGATTCCCCCAAGTTTGGGCCGTTCTCTAAGCGCGGCCGCCACTCAGGGGATGGGTTCCAGATGCCCGGAAGACCTCGAACCGGCGAAATGGCTCGCGATTATCACCACCCCGAGGGGTTTGCCCGCAGAACGGTGAACGATGCCGAGTTATCCGATGGCTGGATGTGGCCAGGTCCTGAATGGTTCGACACGGTTCATCCAAAGGACTCCGACGGAAAACCCGCAAGACCAGAGACCCTGCCTCGAGAGATCTAGTTCCTAGCGCCGCAGCGGTCAGGAGCCGGAGTTGTCAGACGCTGCAACTGTGAGAATCAGTAGTTGTCAGGAGCTTTAGCTCTGATGTAGACCGCACTCAGTCTTTTCTTGGCCGGACCATCGCCCAGACCGGGCATCCTCGCCGGGCAGCACCTTGTTTGTGCAAGGCATGCAACCAATTGAGGGGTACCCCTGATCTAACAGCGGGTTGACCAAGATGTCGTTGTCCATGATGTAGGCCTGCACATCTGCTGCAGTCCAGTTGGCAAGCGGGTTCACTTTGATGAGGCCGCGAAGGTCCCGTGCCAAAATCGGTGAGGCTGATCGAGCCGGAGATTCATCGCGACGAAGGCCTGACATCCAAGCAGCTTTGCCGGCGAGCGCCCGGTCGAGTTGGCCGACTTTGACTGCGGAACAGCAATTAGCTGGGTCAACCTTCCACAATTCCTCATCGTGGGTGGCAACAGTCATGATTCGCAGATTCAACCCGTAGTGGCGACGAACTCGCTCTACCGTTTCGAGCGTCTCGTCGAAGTGGTAGCCCGTGTCGATGAAGACCACCTCAATGGCGGGCGCAACCTTGACTGCAAGGTCGATCAGGACTGCATCTGTCATGGACGCAGCTAGCGAGAGGTGTGGTCCAAAACTCTCGGCAGCCCACCGAAGAATTTCGGGAGCAGAGCGTTGCTCAAACTCTTGGTTGAGCTCAGCGAGGTCATCATCAGAAAACTCCGCTGCTTGAAACGGCCCGGGCAAGGGTTCGGTGGGTTCGTTGGTAGCTCGAAGATCGCTCAGGGTGTGGTTCGCCATCAGACTGCGCACTCCGACTCGCCGAGCTCCTTCTCGTAGGGTCCGGTCTCGCCGAAATCTACGTAGAAGTCCTCGTTCTCTTCTGGGGTGGGGAACACATCAAGGTCTTTCAGCCAAACAGCTACGCCTTTGGCGCCACCTGATCGCTCAAGCCACTGTTGGAACTGTTCTCCTAGCTCGCGCTCTTCTGAGTATCGCCGGACAACTCGCACGGTTGCTTCTGGTGCGGCCTTTGCCGGAACACGCAACGCAGTTTTAGCAAACTCAATCTGCTCTTGGCCTACATAGCCTCCAAGCAGCATCTGATAACCCGGTGCCGACCTGCCATGCGCTCGGCGCTCGGCCCCAAAGAACCCGATGTCTGCAATGTGGTGTTGCCCACAAGAGTTGGTGCAGCCCGAGATATTGGTGCGCACACCCTCCACCTCTGCAAGGCCTGCCTCCTCGAGTGCCTCGCCGATGGCACTGGCAAGACCGCGGGATTGTGTTACTGCCAGATTGCAGGTGTCGGCGCCTGGGCAGGCAACGACATCGCGGCTGAGTTCTGCTCCGGGCTCGGCCATGCCGATAGCAAGCAACCGGGGGTACAACTCGATGAGTTGATCCTCGGAGAGTCCTCGCAAAATAAAGTTCTGTCGGTTGGTGATGCGTACCTCGGCTCCGAACTCGCGACTGATTGCCGCAATTCCTCGGAACTGTTCGGCTGTGACATCCCCAAGGCGAGACCAGGCCAATGCCGATACGGTGCCGTTCGAGACTCCGCGCACCACGTTTGCTTCATTCCAACGCAGTTCAGGCGACAGGCCTCGCAGGAAGACTGGTTGGCCTTGGCCTACCGGAGTGACTGCACCCTCGATCTCGCCACCCTTACCAGCAGGAGCATCGCCGAGTTCCACAACTTCAGTGGGTAGGCCTCCTGGCCAGCTTGAAGAGGCGAGTAGGAACTTGCGCGATGCGAACACGCGTCGCTGTACTTCTTCAAATCCCAGTTCGCCTACTACCCACTTCATGCGGGCGCGCAACTTGTTATCGCGGTTGCCAGTCTGTTCGAACACCCGAACACATGCCTCGATGGTGGGGAGTAAGTCTTCTCGGCGGGTAAAGGGTTCAAGGGCGAGTGCGGGATGCGGGTTGGCGCCCAATCCGCCGGCAATGAAGACGCGGAATCCGGACTCAACGCCGCCGGCGCCGTCCTCACCCTCGGGAATGGTTCGGCTTACAGCGATCACACCCACATCGTTGAACATGGCCTGGCCACAGTCGGTGGAGCAGCCCGAGAAGTTGATCTTGAATTTCCGCGGGAGCCGCTGCGAGATTGGGTTGCGTAAGAAATGCCAGAACGTGGCTTCGGCCCAAGGTTGAATATCTAGAACCTCGTGCGGGCAAGCACCGGCAAGATGGCAGCCCATGACATTGCGGACAGTGTCTGAGCAGGCCTCGCGGGTGGTCAGGCCAACCTTTGCAAGGTCCCACAACAGATCGGGAACCTGTTCTAGGTCAACAAAGTGAAACTGCACATTTTGCCGAGTCGTGAGGTGTCCCCAGGTTCGGCTGTACTTCTCGGAAATATCGGCAAGCGCATCGAGCTGCGTGGGAGTAATTGCCCCATACGGCGCTTTGATGCGAACCATCTGGTTGTGGCCACCTTGTCGCTGGCCATAGATGCCATTGGCCAGTCGGAACACTTTGAACACGTCTTCTTCAATCTCGCCAGCTAGGTACCCGGCAAGGGAGCGTTCAAACTTGCGGATGTCGGCGACCATTCCGGCATCGATCTGTTGTTCAAGACCGTCGCTTCCAGTGACCGTGCCGTCAGAATCAATCTCGATGGTGCTCATGGGTTCTCCTGGATTGCAGCGGCAAGTGCTGCAGCAAGTAAGCGTTCGGGTGGGGGGAATTAGCGTCTTGAATCAGTGCATGCAGGCTTAAACATGACTGAGTAGGTCAACTTTAGCAGCGAAACCTGACTAGTCCAGTCGGCAATTGCCGAACTGGTCAGAAAAGGTCTGGTTTCTTAGCCTTTTCGCAGGAGTTCGGCCACACCAAAAGCCAAATCCAGCGACTGTCGACCGTTGAGGCGCGGATCACACATGGTCTCGTAGCGCAGTCCGAGATCCCCGTCGAGCAGGTCTTCTGCACCACCTAGGCACTCAGTGACGTCGTCCCCAGTGAGTTCAACATGCACTCCGCCGGGCCAAGTTCCTTCGGCCCTGTGAGCTTCAAAGAAGCCGCTGATCTCGGCGAGGATCGAATCAAAATGGCGGGTCTTTTGGCCGCTCGGCGCAGTAAAGGTGTTGCCGTGCATGGGATCACAGGCCCAGACCACCGGGTGGCCAGCATCGGCCACAGAACGCAGCAGTGGTCGTAACGAGTCAGTGACGTTCTCGGCACCCATGCGGGTAATCAAGGTCAGGCGACCTGGGATGCGTTCGGGGTTGAGCGCTTCGCAGAGATCGAGCACTTGCTCAGTCGATGCCGTCGGGCCGACCTTGCATCCGATGGGGTTGCGAATGCCGCGGAAAAACTCAACATGAGCACCTTCAAGGTCTCGTGTTCGTTCGCCAATCCACACCATATGTGCCGAGCAGTCGTAGTAGTCGCCCGTAAGAGAATCTTTGCGGGTGAGCGCCTCTTCGTACCCAAGGACAAGTGCTTCGTGACTGGTCCAGACTTCGGTCTGATGGAGCGCCGGGACTGTCTCATGGTCGAGACCGCAGGCATCCATAAAGCGCAGGGCGCGCTCGATCTCTTCGGCGAGCTGCTCGTAACGCTGTCCCTGTGGGCTCGCAGATACGAACTCCTGATTCCACTGGTGCACTCGCGAGAGGTCAGCAAATCCTCCGGTGGTGAAAGCACGCAAGAGATTCAGCGTGGAAGCGGACTGGTGATACGCCTCAATCATGCGGGCCGGAACGGGGATTCGGGCCTTGGCAGTAAATGCCACATCGTTAATGAGGTGACCGCGAAAGCTGGGGAGTTCGACTCCGTCGATTGTCTCTGTGTCGGCAGATCGGGGCTTGGCGAACTGTCCGGCAATTCTGCCGAGTTTCACCACTGGCACCCCAGCGGAATATGTCAGAACAACGGCCATCTGCAAGATGACTTTGAGACGTTCACGTATGGAGTCGGCCGAGAACGATTCAAAAGATTCGGCGCAATCCCCGGCCTGCAACAGAAATGCCCTGCCCTCAGACACACGACCTAGCTCGGCGGTCAGGCGGCGGGACTCGCCAGCAAATACCAGCGGCGGAAACCCACGAAGTTGTTTGAGGACTGAGTCGTACTCGTTGGCATCTGGCCAGTTCGGTTGTTGCAGCGCTGTTTTGGTCCGCCAAGAATCAGGGGTCCAAGAAATGCCAGAGGAGGAGCCCTCGCCAGAAATCTCGCTTCTAGAGTTGTCAGAGGAAGCCGTGCTAGTCATCGCTCCACACGTTACCGGCCAGAGCCGCCCAGCCTGAAGTGCCAGAGCGGATCAGCCTGAAGTGCCAGAGCGGATCAGCCTGAAGTGAGGGCCAACTCGCGAACCGTTCCCATCGCACGCTTGACGAGTCGGCGAGCAGCCTCGGCAGTGATGCCTAGATCCTCGCCAACCTCTCGGTAGCTCTTGCGCTGGCCATCAGAGAGGCCAAAGCGTTGCTCCACTGCACTGCGGGCACGAGGGTCCAGAATCTCGAGCAGGCTTGTGAGCCACTCTGAATGCTCATTGTCGAGCAGGACATCTTCGGGACCAGAATGGCGATCAGCGAGCATGTCGACGAGTTCGTTTGAGTCGTCGTCGCCGATGCTGCGATCGAGTGAGGTCGGTGTGGTCAGGCGGTGAAGCTCTGCGTTTGCGTCATCGAGCGAGTCTCCATCTCCAGAGACATTGCGCAACGCCGCGCGCAATGCTGCTGAGCGGTCACCGGGAAGTCGAACCAGAGACGCTTTTTGGTCGAGCGCTCTTCCGATTGACTGCCGAATCCAGAAGGTGGCATACGTCGAGAACTTGAAGCCTTTGCGCCAGTCGAACTTGTCTACGGCATGCTCCAGACCCAGATTGCCTTCTTGGACAAGGTCAAGCAGGTCCATTCCTGGCGGCAATGGGTAACGCCGAGCCACGCTGACCACGAGTCGAAGGTTGGAGCGAATGAAGCGATCCTTTGCAGCATCTCCTGCGGCAATGGCTGATCGGATATCTCGGGTGCGTTCTCCTGCATCTCTTCGAGCTCGGGCCTCGTGGCCAAGTTCGATCACCTGGGAAAGTTCGCGTTCTTCTACTGCGTCAAGCAGTGGAACCCTTCCAATTTGGTTGAGATACATACCAACGGAGTCACTCATGTGAGACAACTTTCGTGTTGTGGCCAAATCTGGCCGCTCGGCCGCTCGAGTTGAGCGGAGGAAATAGTTACGTTGACGGATGACAGTTGTGTTTTTCCGTCCTGCTTGGTATCGGCCCTGCGGCCGAGGAGTTGAGGATACCGATTAAATATTCTTCTGGGCCTACCATTCACCTATGCAGCTGAGCGCTCCATCAGAAACAGAGAGCGGCGCGCGGCCAGTCAGAATCGGGGTTTTCGGCGGAACCTTCGACCCGCCGCACATCGGCCACCTCGTGACGGCGATCAACGTTCGCTACGCGTTGAGTCTGGATCGAGTGCTCTTGGTGGTTGCCAATGAGCCTTGGCAGAAAGTGGGATCGCGCACACTCTCCTCTGCCAAGGATCGCCTTGCGATGGTTCAGGCCGCAGTGGCCGCCGAGGAGGGAATCGAGGCGAGTGACATCGAGTTGCAACGAGGCGGTCCCTCATACACCGTGGACACGCTCCAGGCCCTTCTGACCCTCGAACCGAACAGCGAACTCTTCTTGATTCTCGGCGGCGACGCAGCAGCTGGCCTAGATAGCTGGGAACGCCCAGATGAGGTAGCCAAGTACTGCCGAATCATCGTGGTGGACCGACCTGGGGTACTGAGTGAGGTACCCCCGGGCTTTACAGCCGAGCGAGTTTCGGTACCGAGACTCGAAGTGTCCTCAACTGACCTGCGACAGCGTGCTGCAACAGCGGCACCGTTGCAGCACCTGATCCCCGAGCCGGTGATCTCTTTGATATCGCAACTTGGCCTCTATGGTGATGAGCAATGAGTGGCCCGCCACAAGAAACCCTTGCCCCAGATCCGTCTAGTCCAGATCCGACTGCTCCAGATCCGACGGCTGGCGCAACCGCGACCGGCAGCTCACAGCCAGTTGTGCGAGCTGCAATGCGTCAACGCAAGGCCAAGAAGCGACGGCATCGAGCAACTGTCATGCAGGGGGTGCTGACCTTTTTGTTTGTGGTGGCTCTGATCGGTTTGGGGTTTGTTGGATGGAAGTCCGCCCTCAAAATTACGGGCGGGCGAGTCTCCGAAGTGACAGATCCTGCAGCACCAAACTTTATTGCCAAGGTCGAGCCCACCAACGTTGACCTAGTCGCAGTCACCGCTGCGGACGGGTCACTCCTGACAGCCTTGTTCCTTCTGTCGGACCCGGCGGGCAAGCAGAAGAGTGCCGATGCGGCAGCAAACACAGTGGTGGCGGTTTCTTCTGGTTTGATCCTGTGGGAGTTCGAAGATGCACCCCCAGATAGTGCAGCCAATATCTATGCGTCTGGCGGAATCGACGCACTCAGCCTTCGCCTAGGCGCCGACCTGAGCTTTGGTACGACGAGTTCTTCAGAGGTGCCTAGCACCGTCATTGATGAGCTTGCCCTTGCAGCCGGACCGCTCACTCTTGATCTTCCCGACAATGTTCTTGGCCCCGACGAATCGGGCGCACTTGTTGTCAAATATCCAGCGGGCGCGCTTGTTCTGCCGCCCGAACAGGTCACTGAGTTCCTAGGGTTTCGCGGAACAGAGGAACAAGAACTCAGCAGGTCGCTTCGGCTTCAGATGGTTTGGGCCAAGTTGCTCGAGGCAGTCGGTGCTAGCGAGAGTTCTACCAAGGGCAGTCTCTCGCTGCCGTCTTCCGCCTCGGAGGAGCTGACCTCATTCGCTGATTTGTTTAGTCAGATGTCGAGCGCCCAAATATCGTTGACCACCCTTCCCACAACCGAAGTGGTGCTGAACATGTCACCGCCAGTGAAGCTCAATCAGATTGATGAACTGGCCATTCCTGGTTGGGTGGGGGAGTTTGTTCCCTTTCCCGTGTCTGCTTATCCCGGCCAGCGCGCCACCGTTTCTATGTTGAACGGAACCACCGACAAGCGGTTGCTCAACCTGTCCGCTCCCAAGGTGGTCGCAGGTGGTGGGCAAATCTCGCTTGCAGGTAATGCTGCATCGTTTGATCTTGCAACCTCGACGGTTGAATACACCGAGTCGGGGTCCAAAGCAGCGGCTGAGGCGATTGCTCAACAACTCGGTTTGCCGGCCACTTTGATCACTGATCAGAACAGCAACGTCGACGTGACGGTCACGATGGGTCAAGATCTTCTTCCATGACTTCCCCTTCGCAGACCAATCCCGACCAAATACCCGCAACTGCGCGGGAGCTTGCCACTACGGCCGCTCGTGCAGCCGACAGCAAAGGTGCAACCGAGATTGTGATTCTCGATGTTGCTCCCGTCATGGGCATCTGCGAGCTCTTCGTCATCCTTACTGCTTCGAACACACCCATGGTGAAGGCAGTGACAGATGAAATTCAGCAGCGCATTAGCGAGGACTGCAATCAGAATCCCCGAGCTATCGAAGGGGCCGATGGCAGACGTTGGGTGCTGTTGGACTACGGCGACGTGGTGATTCACATCTTCTTGGCTGAAGATCGTGAGTTCTACCGACTTGAGCGCCTCTATGCAGACTCGGCACAACAGGACTGGCAACTCGGCACACCATTGGCCTGAGATAACTGCTGAGTACATGCAAGAAGACCCGGCTCAGGGCCGGGTCTTCTGTACTGCGGGGTGCTTGTGGAGCCGATGAGAATCGAACTCACGACCTCTTCCATGCCATGGAAGCGCTCTAGCCAACTGAGCTACGGCCCCGCACGAGGGGCAACCTTAGCGGTCACCCCGCAGAGTGTGGAATTTGAGCGAATAAGACTCTTTATTCTTAGGGCTTACCCCTGCGGTTTCGGGGTGTCGGCCTTGACCTCACTACGATCAGGTCATGTCAGATTCCCGTTCCGGCTCAGATGTAGAACTCTTCGAGCCATACGATCCTCAAACGATCGAGCCCAGATGGCAGCAGTACTGGATGGATCAGGGCACCTACGAGGTGGACAACGACGACCCACGTAATCGCTATTACGTATTGTGCATGTACCCCTACCCCTCGGGCGCTGCGCATATGGGCCATGTGCGCAACTACACCTTTGGCGACCTGCTTACTCGCTACCGGACTATGAGCGGGGATGCAGTCCTGTCTCCAATGGGCTTCGACAGTTTCGGACTACCTGCAGAGAACGCTGCCATTAAGACTGGCCGTCACCCCCGAGCGTTTACCGACGAGAGAATCGAGCAACTTCGAAGCTCGATCACCCGCATCGGTGGTGTGTACGACTGGCGGCGAGAGGTCAAGAGCCACGATCCCAGCTATATGCGCTGGACCCAATGGATCTTCTTGAAGTTCCTCGAGAACGGCTTGGCCTATCGCAAAGCTGCAGCAGTGAACTGGGACCCTATTGACCAGACAGTGCTCGCCAACGAGCAGGTGCTGGCCGATGGAACGGCTGAGCGTTCCGGTGCCGTGGTTGAGAAGCGAGATCTTGAGCAGTGGTATTTCCGGATAACTGATTACGCCCAGCAGTTGCTCGATGACCTTGACCAAGTTGATTGGCCCGAACGGGTCGTGACACAGCAGCGCAACTGGATTGGTCGTTCTGAAGGCGCCCAATTCGACATGGCAGTTGTGACAGCTGACGGCCAAGCCGTGCTGTCAGCAGAGTCAGTCTTGTCAGCAGAGATAGCCACGCCACTGCAGTTCAGTGTCTTTACCACTCG
>CAMDAT010000014.1 GCA_945888825.1 Bifidobacterium breve
TCCTTCTCATTGATCTCGCCCACATAGCCAAGTAAATGGGCGGCGAGGTTGCCGTATGGATAGGAACGGATTGCCTTGCGTTCCACAATGATTCCCGGGTAGCGATCGGCCCGCTCCATTAAGTAGATCTCTACGCTTGGGTCAACGTCATCAGCAATCGGCACGTACTCCTGTGGCGCATAGCGAAGATCTGCATACCGCTTCTCGATCAGGCTCAGCTTGGTGGGCACACCGAGTTGCTGCAGGGTGTCTGCGAGTGAGACAAATACTGCATTGCGTTCTGGCTCCTCCATCTTGCGCAGCGGTTCGCGATCTAGCGAAACCACAATCGAGGTTTCGCTATCTACAAGAATCTTGCCGTTGCGATCGAGAATGCGCCCGCGAGGTCCCTCCTCATGAATGACCCGAACCCGATTCGATACCGAGGCTGCTTCGAAGGCCTGCCGGTCAATTCCCTGCAGGAACCAGAGTCGCATGAACAATGCCAAGAACAAAGAGACGGCAACGATTCCGATAGCACTTAAGCGGACGTGCGTTGAGTCAGTATCCATGAGGAACGTCCATGTTGTTCAGGAGAATGTTCATGAAAACAATCGCATCAGTACGCCCGCGAGTTCAGACCAAGACCTTCGGCCCAGCGGCACAATGGAAGTGCTGCTAAACACAACACCCCATTGATTACTGAAACGATAGTGATGATCAGCCATAGGCGCGGGTCGGATAATGAGTGTGCTCCCAGCAACTGGCTGAGACATGCGTACATCAGCACGCCGACTGCGCTACCCACAGCAGCGATGGCCATTGAGATCAGACGCGATGACCGAATCACGGAATCCTCGAGGACTCCTGCTGCAAAGCCAACAAGCGCAAAGCACAGTGCAGAGATTCCCAGGCTTCCGCTCAGAAGTAGATCATTGAGTAAGCCTGCGAAGAATCCAACTATCGCCCCACGAGAACTTCCTCCCAGAATGCCTGCACAGATTGCGAGCAACAGCATGATCTCGGGATGCACCCCTAGTGGTCGAAAATCCTGCAGGAAGCCAACCTGTATCAGGTAGGCCATCACGAGCAGCAGGCTCCACCGAAGAACGAGCGTGGACTCAGCGTTCACAAAGCGACCGCCCTTGCGCTCTTTGGGCTAAAAGCATCATCAGCTTGCCGGAACCCATTTGATGACCTGAACCACATCGAGTCGGCCAAACTGAACGGTGTAGTTGACCTGAAGCACCTGCACGCGGGCGGCTTCGTCCGGGGTGATCTTATCTACCGTTCCGATCGGGATAAATAGGTCAGGGGGCATGATGGAGTTCTCGATTCCCCCTGCAAACACGCTGTCCTTTGTCTGGACTTCATCAGTGAGGTCAATGCCCCGATCAACGATGAAGGTTCGGGTATTTCCTGTCCCGTGACCGACCCCCTGATTCTGATCTGCCCCGACCGTTACGCCAACAGAAAAATCTGGATCTGTGATGAGTTGCACCACAGACCGCTTCGTAGTGACTCGCACAATCCTGCCCACCAGTCCACCTTTGGTGACTACGGGATTGCCCACGGCTAGGCCAAGTTCGCTGCCCTTATCAATCTGAACTGTGTAATCAGAAAAGTTTGAAGAAGCGCCGCTGGTGACTCTGGCAATCTGGCTTTGGGTGCTCCCCAAAAAGCTGATGTTGAGCTGCTCTTTCAACTTCGCGAGTTCTTCTTGGGCATTCTGCTCGCGCATGGCATTTGCCGTGTCTTGACCTAGCTCTGAGCGGAGCTTCTCATTTTCTTCCCGAAGTTCGTCGTAGCCAGTGATGCCATTCCAGGCATTACGGAATGGAGTAGTGACCCAACGTGCTGCACCCCGGACGGGAGCAAGTGCGTCCCGTGAGCTGTCCCGAGCCGAGGAGATCATCGGCACCCCACGCGCGTCAAGGGTAATGATGGTGATCGTGAGCAAGGTAATAACGAGCAGCACGTAACGCGAGCGCTGCCGGTTTTTACCAGGCTGAGAAAGGGGACGCACGGACTTGAGTCCGGGACTCAGTCGCGACTTGAGGAGAAGAGGACACCGCGAAGGGCTTCAAACTCTTCGAGTGCCTGACCTGCTCCAAGGGCAACTGCCTCGAGTGGTCGCGGAGCGATCTGAATAGGCATGCCCGTTTCTTGAGCAAGTCGCTCGGCAAGGCCCTTGAGGAGCGCTCCCCCGCCCGCCAGCATGATCCCTCGCTCCATAATGTCAGCGGCAAGTTCCGGAGGAGTTTTATCAAGAGTGACCTTGACTGCATCGACGATGCTCGACACGGGCTCTTCGATTGCCTCACGAATCTCGTTTGTGGAGGTGACGATTGTTTTTGGCAAGCCAGTCACTAGGTCACGCCCACGAATCTCTGCCTGAAGCTCTTGGCGCAGCGGCCATGCGGAGCCGAGTTCCATCTTGACAACTTCAGCCGTGCGTTCACCTAAGGCCAAGCTGTATTCCTTCTTGATGAACTGAATGATCGACTCGTCGAGTTCGTCGCCGCCAACGCGTACAGACTGACTTGTCACCACGCCTCCGAGAGAAATGACCGCAACCTCAGTAGTGCCCCCACCAATGTCGACAATCATGTTTCCGGTGGGTTCTTGCACTGGCAAACCAGAACCAATCGCAGCTGCCATTGGTTCTTCAATGATGTGGGCGGGTTTGCGGGCGCCGGCAAACTCAGCGGCATCTTGAACTGCTCGTTGCTCAACCCCGGTGACTCCTGATGGCACGCAAATAATCATCCGGGGTTTCGAGAAACGACTGTTATGCACACGCTGGATAAAATAACGGAGCATGATCTCGCAGACCTCGAAGTCGGAGATCACTCCATCTTTCAGGGGGCGAATCGCAGCAATATGCGCTGGCGTGCGGCCAATCATTCGCTTGGCTTCGGTACCAACCGCAACGGCCTTGCCGTCTGCGACTCGAATCGCAACAACGGAAGGCTCCGATAACACGATGCCTTCACCGCGGACATAGACCAAGGTGTTTGCCGTGCCGAGATCAACAGCCATGTCACGGCCTAGAAAGTTTGAATTCATCCGAGCCATAAGGGTCCTCACGCTAGCCCCTGCAACCTGCATGGAACAGGGGCAAAATGGGGCGCTGAGCAGACTCGGCTAGGTGATCAGAAAACGCACCTGTCCAAGTTCGCAACACAACTGTAACAAATGGATCCGTGGCTGGCCAAGCGGTCAACTACGGGAACCCTCAGGATGGGAACCAGAGAGCAATCTCACGGGACGCTGCCTCGTGTCCATCTGACCCGTGCACCAGATTCTCATTTGTGGTTGTTGCGAAATCGCCACGAATTGAACCCGGCTGCGCCTCGGCGACTTGGGTTTTGCCAATCAAGGTGCGCATCAAGTGAAAAGTCTGGTCCTCAGGGCCCTCGACCACGAGCGCCACTACTGGGCCGCGGGTCAAAAAGTCGACCAACTCTCCGTAAAACGGCTTGTCTGCATGCTCCTCGTAGTGAGCCTCTGCAAGCGGGCGGTCCGGGACTCGAAGATCCATTCGCAGGATCCTCAATCCCTTTCGTTCGATCCGAGTAATGATCTCGCCGACGAGTCCACGTTCTACTGCATCGGGTTTGCACATGATAAATGTCTGATTCACGTTCATCACGCTACGCATCAACTGGGCCTGAAGGCGAACTGAGGCACTCAGACAGCGAGGATCCGCCGCGTTCTGGGTCTGCAGTCAGCGCTTGCGAGTTCTGTGAGGCCGGCTCACGCCTTGAAGCTTGCTAGTTCTGTGAGTCAAACGAGAGAAGCACCGTCTGCGCTGGCTCGAACATCCTGAACGACCCTGTTATCAACACCACATCTTCTTCTGCAGCTAGCGCGAGTGCCCGAGCAACGGCCGATGCGGGGTCACCGACTGTCTCGTGAGCTATGCCTCGCTTGGCACAAGCAGCGGCCAAGACAGCCGCTGACACGCCCCGGCTGCCATCCAAGCTGCAGCACAAAATAAGATCAGGGCGCAGTTCTGATACTGCTGCGACGGAGCGGTCCGGGTCTCGACCCGCAAGCAAACCCAGCACAATGATCCGAGTACCAGCGGGCGCAAACTCATCTTCAAGAGTCCTTGCAGAAGCCCTCAATGCATCGGCGTTATGTGCCCCGTCTACCACGACCAATGGGCCGTAGCGCAACACTTCGAAACGGCCAGGAAGCTTGAGTGATGCAAACCCCTCGGCAACAACTTCTGCGTCGAGTGCAGTTCCAAAGAATGACTCGACTGCAGCAACAGCAATAGATGCGTTAGCAACCTGATGGGCACCATGCAGGGGAAGAAACAGTTGCTCGTAACGGCCGAACACACCCTGGAGGTCAACAAGGTGTCCGCCGATGGCAACTTGATCGTCTACTGCAGCGAAATCGACTCCGAGCCGAACCAGAGATTCAGGGCCTTCAGCAACAAACACTTCAGCAAGGTCAGGGTCAACCGCTCCAATGACCGCAATGCTCTGCGCCTTGATGATCCCCGCCTTCTCTCCGGCCACAGCCAGTTCCCAGCCCGGCGCGAAATCTGTGTGATCCCCTTGGATTGAGGTGACTACAGCCACGGCAGCATCGGCCACATTTGTGGCATCTAAGCGACCTAAGAGCCCCACCTCGATGACTGCAACATCTACGGGGGCCTCGGCGAAGTAGCGAAACGCTGCAGCCGTGATCACTTCAAACCAGCTTGGCTGCACCGCCAGTAATGGCTCGACTGCAGCAATCCCGGACAGGACTTCGGCTAAGTCAAGGTCGGAAATCTCGGAACCATTTCTGCTGATTCGTTCGTTGACCCTGCGCAGGTGTGGACTCGTATACGTCCCCACTGTCAGACCGCTCGCCTGCAACAACGATGTGACCATGGCAGCAACGGTGCCCTTGCCGTTCGTTCCCGTGATGTGAATGACGGGGATGTCCTGCTGCGGATCCCCTAGTAGCGACATGAGTTCCCTCATCCCCACTAGCGACAACCCTGCGATTCTTCCAGCGGCAATCGAAGTAGTTGCAGTCTCATGATCGAGGCGGGAGTCGTGCCACCTCAGGGCTTCAGCGATGTCCACTTCTGGCAGCTAGGTCAGGATGCTGCGCGCTTTGGACGAGCAGTACGCGGCTTGGCGGAACGGGCAATCAGCTGAGGCTCACTCTTTCGGGCTACCACGTCAGCATCGATAACTACACGGTGCACGTCGGTCCGCGAGGGCAGTTCGTACATCACTCCGAGCAGCACTTCTTCAAGAATCGACCGCAGGCCGCGAGCTCCCGTGCCACGCACTAGGGCGAGTTCCGCAACTGCAACTAGGGCATCCTCGGTGAACTCAAGTTCGGCGTCTTCAAGCTCAAAGAACTTCTGATACTGCTTGACGAGTGCATTCTTTGGCTCCACCAGAATGCGGATCAGAGCATCACGATCCAAGCTGTCTACAACGCCGATGACTGGAAGCCGGCCAACAAACTCGGGAATTAAACCAAACTTGAGGAGGTCCTCGGGTAGCACCTTCGAGAAGAGATCGCTCTCGGAGCGCTCGCGTACCGAACGAATCTCCGCACCAAACCCAATCCCCTTGCGATTGCTGCGCTGCTCAATGATCTTGTCCAGACCAGCAAATGCGCCGCCGCAGATAAACAGAATGTTGGTGGTGTCAATCTGAATGAACTCCTGATGAGGATGCTTGCGACCACCTTGAGGAGGAACCGATGCAGTAGTTCCTTCCAGAATCTTGAGCAGCGCCTGCTGCACGCCTTCACCAGAAACGTCACGGGTGATGGACGGGTTTTCGGACTTTCGGGCCACCTTGTCGATCTCGTCGATATAGATGATCCCAGTCTCGGCCTTCTTTACATCGAAGTCGGCTGCTTGAATCAACTTGAGCAGAATGTTCTCGACATCCTCTCCCACATATCCGGCTTCGGTGAGAGCAGTTGCATCTGCGATTGCGAACGGCACGTTCAACATCTTGGCCAAGGTCTGAGCCAGGAAGGTCTTTCCACAACCCGTTGGCCCGATCATCATGATGTTGGATTTCGCCAACTCGATATCTTCAGATCCGGGACGTGCACCATGCTGAACTCGCTTGTAGTGGTTGTAGACCGCTACAGCAAGAATCTTTTTAGCTTGGTCTTGACCAATAATGAAGTCCTCAAGGAACTCAAAGATTTCGACTGGCTTTGGAAGTTCATCCAGAGAGAGTTCACTTGATTCCGCAAGTTCCTCCTCGATGATTTCGTTGCACAAATCAATGCACTCGTCACAGATGTAGACGCCGGGGCCTGCAATGAGTTTCTTGACTTGCTTCTGCGATTTTCCACAGAACGAGCACTTTAGGAGTTCTCCTCCATCACCAAACTTGGCCACGCTAAACCCTCAGTCCTCAGTCTGTCTCTGACATATCGATGCACGGTCTACCGATGAGCAAACAGCACCGGTAGAACATTCTTGCCGATGTATCAGCTGACTGCGGTGATTGCTCCCGAGTTGTCGACAAGTGCCCGCTCCTCGATGACCTCATCGATGATGCCGTACTCCTTGGCCTCGGCAGCAGTCAGGACATAGTCGCGATCAGTATCTTTTGCGATCTTCTCAATGGTCTGACCGGTATGACGCGAGAGCACGCGCTCTAGAGTTTCTTTGAGGCGAAGGATTTCGTTCGCTGCAATCTCTAGGTCTGAAACCTGGGCGTAACCGCTTTGCGCATAGGGCTGGTGAATCAACACGCGAGCATTTGGCAGGGCCATGCGCTTGCCAGGGCTTCCCGCTGCAAGGAGTACCGCTGCTGCTGAGGCAGCTTGGCCGAAGCACAGGGTGGTGATCTCTGGACGGATGTACTGCATCGTGTCGTAAATTGCCATCAGAGCGTTGATGTCTCCGCCCGGGCTATTGATATAGATGCTGATGTCCTTGTCCGGATTTTCTGACTCCAAGAACAGTAACTGTGCGCACACCAGGTTTGCGATGGTGTCATCGATTGGAGTGCCCAAGAAGATGATGTTTTCTCTGAGCAACCGAGAAAACAGGTCGGAGTAGCGCTCTCCCCGACTGGTCTGTTCGATCACATTGGGAACCATGTAGTTCTGTGGGCTCAAGAGTGGCTGAAGATTTTCTGAACTCATCTGTGTGCTCCTCGACCGAGAGGTCAGTCGTGGTCGTGACCGGCGTGGTCATGATCATGGTCGTGGTCATGACCTGCGTGGTCGTGATCCTGGTCGGAATTCTCTTCTTCTGGGAGTGCAAGCAACTCGGGAGGCAATGCAACACCATCGGGGTCGACTACCTCGCTGCGCTCAACTAACCACTCCAATGCTTTGCGCTTTGCCAGATCAGATCGTACAGCCGAGAGCTGACCCCCGTTGCGCAGCTCCTCACGAGCTTCTTCCAAACTCAGGTCAGCTTCGCCGATCAGCGAAACAATCTCTTCGTCCATCTCGGCCTCAGAGACTTCGATTCCCTCGGCAAGGACAACGGCCCGCAGCGCTAGATCAACCTTGACCGCCTCTTCTGAAGACTCCTTCAGCTCTGCAGTAAAGGCCTCTGGATCGCGACCAGTCATCTGCAAGTAATCCTCAATACGGATCCCACGCCCCTGCAATTGGTAAGCAAGATTCTGCAGACGAGCCTGCACCTCGGAATTCACGAGCGAATCCGGTGCCTCGACGTCCACAAGCTTTGCGAGTTCCACACCGATATTGGTTCGAACCGCGATGCGTGCTTCTTGCTCTCGGGCGCCTGAAAGCCCCTCTTGGGTATCAGTGCGAAGGTCCTGAACCGACTCAAACTCAGTGGTTTCAGCTACCCACTCATCAGTGAGTTCGGGCAACACTCGCTCTTTGACGTTCTTGACCACCAAGTGGAACTGGACTTTTTCTTCCTCTGGGTCCGGGTGATCTGCGTCAAAGTCGAGTTCATCTCCAGCCTGGGCTCCAACGAGATGCTCGTCGAACTCGGTCGCTACCATTCCCGACCCCACGAGATAGAGATAATCCTCAACTGAGAGGCCCTCGACTTCTTCACCGTTTTGAGTTCCCGAGATGTCAATCGTGACGTAATCCGAATCTGCAGCCACGCGCTCGACTTCGGTCAACTCGCCATACTGCCCGCGCATGCGGTCGATCTGTTCGTCCACCTCTTCTTGGGTGGCAGAGGCCCGTGGCACCTCGACGCGCAGTCCGTCATAGCCAGCTACTTGTACCAGTGGTCGAGTTTCGACCACTGCTTCGAAGGTGACGTCGCCCGACTCTTCGCCCTCAGTGATCTCGAGTTCGGGTGCCGCAATGACATCAACGTCCGCCTCGATGACTGCTTGGCTATAGAACTCGGGCACGGCCTGCTTGAGCGCTTCTGATCGGGCGTACTCGCTGCCGAACTGCTGCTCGAGCAGTTTGCGAGGCGCCTTGCCGGGACGAAAACCTGGCAAACGAACCTCTTTGGCAATCTCCCGCCAGGCTTTCGCTACTGAGGGTTCCAACTCCGCATCATCGATCTGGACTATGAGTTTGACCTTGTTGCCCTCTGCGGGCTCGATTGTTGACTTCATCAGGGTGTGGATCGTAGTGCCTCCGCTGCACTGTTCTGACATCAGCCATGCACACAGGAATCTTTGGCCTCGCGCTCAAGCTGTAAGGTGAAGGGACGGGACGTGGCGCAGCTTGGTAGCGCACCTGCTTTGGGAGCAGGGGGTCGAGAGTTCAAATCTCTCCGTCCCGACCATATTTCTTCTACTCCGAGGCCTTCTAGGAGTTGGATTTCTCGGCGAAGGTACCGCCCAATTCGGCTCAGAGGCCTAGGCTGAGTTGAGCAGGAAAAGGAGGGCTAGATGGCGCTCGAAACCGTGAACGTTCATGGCCACGAAATTGCATACCGCACTGGCGGAGAGGGTCCCGTGGTGCTGCTCATCCACGGTATGGCAGGCAGTTCCGCCATGTGGAAACCAATTCTTCCGCTGATCTCTGCTGAGGTCACCTACTTGGCTCCAGACCTGCCCGGCCACGGCAGATCAGATAAACCACGAGGCGATTACTCGCTCGGGGCGCAGGCGAGCATGTTGAGAGACCTGCTCAGCACCCTTGGTCATCAACGTGTCAGCGTCGTCGGCCAATCCCTCGGCGGCGGAATAGCGCTGCAGTTTTGTTACCAATACCCGGAGCGCTGCGAACGCCTAGCACTGGTCTGCGCCGGTGGACTCGGTGAAGAAGTCATGCCGTTGCTTCGCGGTCTCACGCTTCCAGGGGTCGATCTTTTGCTCCCTCTGGCCTTTCAACCCATCTACCGAGATGCTGTGAACGCAGCTGTTGGGATCTTCGGCAAATTCGGGTTGACCCCCGCCCCATCGGCGCTTGAGATGTGGCGCAGTTACTGCTCCCTCATCGACCCCGATACCAGAAGCGCCTTCTTGCACACACTGAAATCAGTGGTGGATCACAAAGGCCAACGAGTGAGCGCTGCAGACAAGCTCTACCTAGCCTCGACGTTGCCCACGTTGATCGTTTGGGGAGACAAGGACCCAATTATTCCGGTCTCGCATGCGTACGACACGCACACAGCAATCCCAGGTAGTCGGCTAGAGATCTTTGAGGGTTCAGGACACTTCCCACAAGATGAAGAACCTGCACATTTTGCGCAGGTCCTACTCGACTTTATTTCAACTACTGAACCTGCGACAGTCACAGACGAAGAGTGGGCTGCCCAATTAGGCAGCCGCACCCTCGCCCCTTGACCATACGAAGTGCTGACCTAGGCCAGTAGCTTTGCCTTTTGGGCATCAAACTCGGCTTGAGTCAGGATTCCCTGATCTTTTAGCTCTGCAAGCTGCTTCAGCTGCGTAATGGTGTCACCCTCGATTGCTGCGGGTGCCTCTGGTGCAGGTGCAACAGGTGCTTCTTGTGGCTGCTGAGCTTGCTGTGCCTGCTCGGCTTTTTCGTTCTGGTGATTGCGAACTCCACCCGCTACTGCGGTTGCAGTTCCGGCGATTACTGCTGTGCGGGCAACTGTTCCCACTAAGCCTGGCCGTCCTCTTCTCATTCCTCCACGCATATCTCACACTCCTTGATTTGCAGCTGCCTAGTTGCAGGCAGCTGGGTTGGTTTCAGTTATGACTTCACTATCCATTAGACAAAAAGAACCAGAAAGCTGATGTCAGCCGTCTGTTCTTTGGGCATCAAACTCGAGCGCTTCGACGACCACCTGATGAGGAATCCGCTCCCCCTTCAACATGGTGCCGCCGGACTCAAGGATCGCTTTGGCAAAATTGGCTGCCCACAAATCTTCCCAGACAAAGAACGCTGCAGAAGTGTTGGGCTCGAGCACCTCGGCGGCAAGGAAGAGATCCTCTTCACTTAACAGACCGGGGTGACCACCGGTGAGGTCCTGAAAGGGTTCAAGTTCTTCTAAGTCATCAAACTCGATTGCAGTGACATCGCCGTTGCCATCCTTGAGGATAAAGACAATGTCGAGCACTTTGATCAGGCCAGACTCTGCAAGATCGACGATTGCCGGAACGATCTCTCCATTGAAGTGATTGCCGTCGAATCCGACGATCATGTATTCCACCGGTGCGATCATGTTGAAACTACCTCCGTGAGTTGTGGCTGAGCGCCACAATGACGCCAAACATGTCCACAACCTACCACTGCAGCAGTGACATTTTGGGCGGGAGTGCACGCTGATGCGGCGCTGCTGCTACCTTCTTGGCGTCGCTAGAGCCGTGAAGATCTTGTATCTTCATCTGTAGTGGTACTGCGGGTGTAGCTCAATGGTAGAGCCACAGGTTTCCAACCTGTTGACGAGGGTTCGATTCCCTTCACCCGCTCTCAAACTCAACTCCCGCCTCCCTCCTGGAGCGGGTGCGAGCGCAGCGAACAGCGGAGCAAGACTGTGAACCAGATCGTTGCGAGGGCTCAGAAATCTCCCACTGGTTGGTTGCTGTTATGCCTTGCGTTCGGAGGAATCGGCGCTCTGATCGGGGCGCTGTTGTCATGGTCAGCGAAGTGGCCGCTTCCTGTTGCCCTAGGCATCGGCGGTGCGATCGGCATTCTGCTTGCTACTCGGGCACTCAAACAGCGCCCCGAAATTCAATCGCTAGCTGGCCCAGAGGTGGACTTGGGTTCGTGGAGGACCGATCAAGTAGTCCTGCGGCACATGAACCTCGCCGATGCAGAGGCCGACGCAGTAGCCAACACCATCGACGAGGAAGTCATCCGCGCCATGGGTTGGTCAGAACAAGATGTCGAAGGAATCGCAAGCATGAGTCGTGATCCGCTGCTGATGGCCCAGCGTGGATTTATCATGGTGACCGAACCCGGTAAAGAGGATCAGGTCCTCGGGGTGGTCTCGCTCACCCGCACTCCTAGCCAAGCTGCCGAGGCGGGTTTAGGTCTTTGGATGGCCCCAGAAGCAAGAGGCAGAGGAATCGGCCCCGCAGCAATTCGTATCGCCGCAGAAATGTGCTGGCAAAGCAACGTTGCAGTTCTCACGCTTGGCACAACAGCAGAAAACATCTCAATGCAGCGCTGCTATCTAGCTGCTGGCGCAGACTTGTTTGACACCTGCGAAAACGAACTTCCCGATGGTCGCATCGTTGACGCATCTTGGTATCGCATCCACAATCCGCATGCGTGACGGAACTGCGCTCAGGCAGCACACACTGGGGTGAGTTAGTTCTCTATTTGTGCAATGGTTTCGGCGAGTTTGGAATCAATGCATGCGGCGTAGGCGCGAAATCCATCTTGACTTGGGTGAATCTGGTCAGGGAACCCTGCGTATCTGACTATGGCAGTGTTGCAATCCATCACGTACTGCCGTTGGAGCATCCATCCGTTTGTTCGCTCAAGCCACTGCGGCATAGCCGGGTAGTTTCCAACGGGTGTGGTTAGCCAGATCACCACAATTCCGCGAGCCGAGAGTTCCGCTTCGAATGCCGCCATGGTTGCGGTGACCTCTTCGAAGTTGAGTTGATAGTCAGTCACCGTCCCCTGAACAATCATGTAGCTCGGGCCGTCAATGGCGGCAGGCAATGCCAGCCGCTCCAAAGCGTATGTGGGGATCGTTCCCTCAAGTTGATGCAGGAACCCGTTGCCGCCCTTAGCAGCGTTGTAGATTCCGGGAGTTCGCAGGTAGTAGTGAACTCCACCAGCAACTGAATCTCCAGCAATCCAGATATCCGCAGCCGGTGAACCGGGTGAGAAGGTACTACCGCCAGGCGCTGCCGCTGAGCACGCGAAACTGCTCAGGCCGAGCCCAAGAGTGAGAGTCATGGCAATCAGAATCTTCTTCATGAGCCCTTCCTCGCCTCAAGCCCGACTTCTACATCATGACATCTCATGGTCTAGGCGTGCCATAATTTTTTTCGTTGCTACACCGGATCTTGGGTCGATCTCCCCTCCACCTACATCCAGATGGCAGAATGCAGAGATGTCTCACCTCTTGGTACTCGGTGACGGCTGGGTGGGTAGAGCCACAGCAAAGGCAGCGGCGAGTTCCTACGACGTCAGCGTGATCGACCCGCCATTTCACCCCGTTCTTTGCAACAGCGATAGCAGCGCTGTCTTCGCTCTGCGGGAATTGCTTACCCAGAACAATACGACCACCGTCATCAATGCCTGTGGGCGACTCAGGGGAACGGATGCCGAACTAGCCGAAGCAAACGCGGAGTTTGCTATCTGGCTGTGCACGGCCCTTGCTGGCACTGGCGTTCGACTCATCCACGTCGGCTCTGCTGCTGAATATGGGGATCCACATACTGCGGACCTAGTGAGCGAGAGCAGTCCGCAACAAGCAGTCGGGGCCTATGCCCAGAGCAAGTCCACTGGCACTGAAGCCGTGCTTCGTGCACGCAGTGAGGGGCTGGATGCCTGCGTCGTCAGAGTGTTCAACATTGTCGGCTATCCCATCCCAGCAGTGTCGCCGATTCACCAATGGCTCACCGTCCTCCAGGCTCTTGGCCCTTCTGGGGGAAGCATCGATGTCTGGTGGCCACCCACTACTCGCGACTTTGTCATGATCGAAGATGTGGCACGAGCCTTGGTCGATATTGCTGCAGCAGTCGAACTCCCAGCGCTGCTCAACCTGTGCTCAGGAACCGGACTGGGCTACGGGGCAATCGCTGAATCCATCGCAGCTGAACTCGGGATTGCTGCCACCGTGAACTCACTAGATAAGCCCGGAATAGAAACTGTGGTGGGCGACCCCACGCTCCTCGAACAGACCATAGGTTGGGTGCCAGCCATGACCTTGGACTCGCTTGCAGTTCGGGTCGTCAGAGGAGAATCAGCGACTCCCTCCGGTGGGGGTTCGCCGGCCAACAGGTAGGCTGTTTTTTATGCATGCGGTGATCTTGGCGGGTGGGCGTGGAGTGCGCCTCCGACCCTATACAACAGCTTTCCCCAAACCGCTCGTGCCGATCGGCGATGAATTCGCCATTATCGAAATTGTCCTGCGCCAATTGAAGGCGCATGGGTTCACCTCGGTCACCATCGCAATTGGTCACCTCGGCCAACTCATTCGGGCATACTGCGCAGACGGAAGCCAGTGGAAACTCTCCATTGAGTACTGGCCTGAAGATGTACCTCTGGGAACTATGGGTCCCGTTGTGAGCAACCTAGATTCGCTGCCCGAGCATTTTCTTGTCATGAACGGTGATGTCCTGACCGATTTGGACTACCGGGCTGTGCTGACGGGCCATATGAACTCTGATGCACCCTTAACCGTGGCGGCCTACGACCGGGTAGTGAAAATAGATTTCGGGGTACTCGGGATTGGTGGTGCGAACGAGGACCGCATTATCGAGTTCCGAGAGAAACCAGTAGAGCATTTCTCGGTCTCAATGGGGGTCTACGCGGCATCTCGGGAAACTCTGCGGAGCTACCCGGCGGGCGAACCACTTGGGTTTGACGAACTTGTGCTCGACCTGATGAAAGCAGGCACTCCCCCGCGTGTACATCGATTCGACGGGTACTGGCTAGATATCGGGCGACCCGATGATTACGACCAGGCAAACGAGGATTGGGCCACGCTGCGCGATCGACTTCTTCCTAGCAGCTGAGGGCTTCGACTTGATCGAATCAGACTCAGGCAATCTAAGAGCCTTTCACTTGGTCGTGTACTCAGATGCAGCAGTTCGCGGCGGCGCAGAGGTGAACCTGTCTCGCGTACTGTCCGTTCTGCCCGAGCAGATTCGCGTCACGTTGGTAGGAGTTAACGCTGCAGTCCTTGACTGGCTAGCTCCGCACCGGCAGAACACCGAGACAGTTCTCTTGAGCGCTATCACCGATCGGACTGACCTTCGAGGCCTGCTGAAACACCGCTCAACCTTCCGAGGCCTGCGCCCAGATGTGCTGCAGTTCAACTTGTCCTCGGCCTCGAGTTGCCAATGGGCGATTCTTGCCGCAACCACGATTCCTGGACTGCAACGAATCGTGATTGAGAACTCACCAATGAGCGTCTGGTCCCCGAGTTCGGCTCGCCTCAAGAGGATGACGAGCAAGCGGCTCAGCGCGCATATTGCAGTTGGGGATCGAACGGGAAGAATGATTGAGGAGTCAACCGGATTAGCACCCAACTGCATCCAAACCATCTATCACGGGGTGCCCACCGTAGGAAGAGTCGCGGCGGACCGACCAGAGAATCTCACCCTGCTCACTGTTGCGCGTCATGATCCCATCAAGGGCCTTGACCTGCTGTTACAGGCTCTGGCCATGGTCGAGCCCAGATGCAATCTGGTGCTCATTGGCGAAGGAGACCAAACCAACTCGCTTCGAAAGCTGTGCAGCGAACTTGGTCTGAATGACTGCGTTGAATTCCGGAGCGCACCTTGGGGTGAAGCTCGAGTTGCCGACATGATGTGGGCCTTTGACGGCCTAGTGCTGCCATCGCGCCTTGAGGGATTTCCCGTCACCATCGTCGAGGCCATGCTTGCGGGACTGCCAGTAATCGCAACCGATGTTGGCTCTGTTTCAGAGGCCGTTGTACCCGGGGTGACTGGTTGGATTGTCGAGCCAGAGAGTCCCTCTGCGCTTGCCGCTGCTATGACCGAACTACTGAACGATCCCGCTGCCGCAGCACGAATGGGGCAGCAAGGCCAAGAGATTGCGGATGCCGCATTTACGATCGAAGCCACTCGCAAGGACTACGTGCAGATGTATACCGCTCTGTTGGAGTAGCGATCTGTTGAAGTAGCGCTCTCATAGCAATACTCCCGTACCCGCAGCACGGATCCGATTCAGGGGCTTGCTAAATGTGGTAGCCGCCGGCTTCTAGTTCAACTAGATGCGACTCCACCCACTCTGCTGTTCTGCGCAGGCCCTCTTCGAGTGAGATCTCTGGAGTCCATCCGCTGATTCGCGTTGCTAGTGAATGATCGCAGAGGAGACGTTCCACTTCGGACCCAGTCGGTCGCAAGCGATCTTCATCGGTCGTGATTTCAACAGAACGACCCGTGATCTCACAGAGCAATTCCACTAGGTCACCGATGGAGATTTCTCGACCCGAGCCAATATTGGTAGCTCGACCCAACGCCTCGTCACAATCTGCAAGTGCCAAAAATCCGGAGGCTGTGTCCGTGGCGTAATTGAAATCTCGCTTGGGTGAAATGGAACCCAAATGCAGTTCGTTCACCCCAGAATAGAGCTGGGCCAAAATCGTCGGAATAACTGCTCGCGTTGACTGCCTAGGACCATAGGTGTTGAAGGGGCGAACCACTGCCACGGGCAATTCATGCGCATGGAAATAACTCAGAGCCATCATGTCAGCACCAATTTTCGAGGCTGAATACGGCGACTGTGGCTGCAGTGGGTGATCCTCATCGATCGGAACCTTGAGGGCTGTTCCGTACACTTCGGAAGTAGAGGTGTGAATCATCCTTGCTCCGTGTCGACGACACGCCTCTGCCACGTGGAAGGTACCGGTCACGTTGGTCTGCACATAGCTCTCGGCTGCGTGATAGCTGTAGGGAATACCGATCAGTGCCGCTAGGTGGAACACCACCTCTTGGCCCTCAACGGCCTCGTCAACGCGGCGCGCGTCGCGCACATCGCCGGGGAGAATAGTGATGGCGTTACGCACCTCTTCTGATGCGGTATCGAGCCAACCCCAACGTCCGAACGAGTTGTAATACACCAGCACCGTTACCTGAGCACCCTGATGTACGAGAAGGTCAACGAGGTGACTCCCGATGAATCCCTCACCCCCCGTAACAAGCACTCGCTTTCCTGTCCAAGTCCCCATCTGTACTCAATCTCCTCGATAGCTATAACGAATGCACCAGATCAGTGTCTGAAGGGTAGGCCGCTCACGCTAAAGCACAGGGCATACTCGCTCCGAAGGCCTGCATGCTGCTTGAGGTTTACCTTCGCTGCAACTCTCTCTGCACTGCAGTCGGCACTGCAGACGGGTACTTCAGATGTAGAGCCGGACTTGATCAACAAGCATCTTGGCAAGCTCTTTAATCTGATCATCGGTTGCAGGGTCTGTAGACCCATCGGAATCAGTGTCTGCCGCCGAAGTCGCAGGAGGCTCAAGGGCTTCTGCCACGGCCTTCGCTGCCGAGACCAGGCGATCCCATTGCGGAGGCTCAAAACCAAAGGGCACTGCAAGCTGCTGCAGAACAGATGCAGCATCAACCAATCCGACGGTTGCAGCAGCATCAGTTGGATGCTTGACCAGCCGAGATGCAGTCATGAATACGCGATCAAGCAGTTCATGTACTGCTACTCCGTCATCACTCGAGAGTTCACTGCTGTGCAGTTCATTCTGTTCTTCAGGATCCGGGAGCAGTTCCAGAACGGCCTCGACCTCGTCCTCATCAGACTCTCGAACAATCAGGTCGCCCTGCATGTCCCACTCATAGGGGATCTGCGCTGCAGTGAGTTGGTCAACGAGCTCGGTCTGCAGCGCCACCGGCCAAGAACCAACAACAAATACCAATTTTGCCACTCGCGGGTCGAGGGCTGGGCGAGCCGAGGCAAGCACATCATCAATGAGAGCGTCCACGCGTTCCTCATCTGCTTCATGCACCGTGACCGTGGTGCCTTGCCAAGCATGATTGATCCCAGCAGAGACCAGCAGGCTGCCAAGAAGACCGCGAGATTCACCGGCCCAACTCGAACACTCATACGCCATCTGGCCATCTTCTAGGCCAACATCTTCCGCTTCTAGGCCAACATCTTCCGCTTCTTGGCCAACATCTTCCGAAGCTAGAAACTCCTCGGCATCTTGCTCGGGGCTGGATGGATCAGTACTCGATGGATCAGTATTCGATTCAGTCACAGCGAAATGATCGCATGCTCCGCGTCGCCACGCTTGAACTGTCTAGCGAATTCCGGGAATTCACAATCAGAAGTGAGTGGTGCTTCCCTGCAGTGGGTATCCTCCAGAGATGTCCAGACAAGCACCAGACCGTAACCTTGCAATGGAACTCGTTCGCACCACCGAAGCAGCCGCCCTGGCAGCTTCAGACTGGGTTGGTCGAGGTGACAAAGAGGGTGCCGACGGTGCAGCCGTGGATGCCATGCGGCTCATCATGGGAACCGTGCAGATGACTGGCACGGTGATCATTGGCGAGGGCGAAAAGGACGAGGCTCCTATGCTCTACAACGGCGAGGTCGTCGGAGACGGATCTGATCCACAGGTCGACATTGCAGTCGACCCTGTTGAAGGAACCACCCTGACTGCAACGGGTCGCGGCGGTGCAACCTCGATCATTGCGGTTTCCGAAAAGGGGTCCATGTTCGACCCGGGTCCGATTGTCTATATGGAAAAAATTGCCGTTGGCCCCGAAGCTGCTGGCGTGGTGGACATTCGGGCCACGGTTGCAGAGAACTTGAAGGCCGTGGCTAAGGCCAAAGGATTAGAAGTTCGCGAAATCACAGCCATGGTGCTGGACCGCCCTCGCCACGCCGAGATAGTCGATCAGATTCGCTCAGCAGGAGCCCGCATTCGCCTGATCGGAGATGGCGACGCACCAGGGGCTATCGCTACGGCGATTCCCGACACCGGAGTCGACATCCTGTTCGGAATCGGAGGCACCCCCGAAGGCGTTATTGCCGCTGCAGCGCTGAAATGCTTGGGCGGCGAGTTAGTTGGGCGGCTTTTTGCCCGCGGTGACGCAGAACGCCAAGCTGCAATTGCGTTTGGTCACGACCTTGATCGGGTTCTTGGCACTGATGACTTGGTAGCTGGAGACAATTGCTTCTTCGCTGCCACTGGAATTACTGACGGGAACTTGCTGAAAGGTGTGCACTACAACCGTCTGGGTGCCACGACGCAGTCACTAGTTATGCGCTCTCGCTCCGGGACCGTGAGATTTGTTGATGCGCAACACCGACACACCAAGTTTGAGAGCTAAGCGGTCTGCAACCCGGTCTCATTGCCTTTATCTTCAGGCTCGTGAATAGATAGCAAAGTTGTTGAAAACGGGACTACTTATTGGCTACTAGCGTGGACTGATGCCCCCAATTATTGAAGTTGAAAACCTCCATAAAAGCTTTGGGGACACCCATGCCCTAGCGGGTGTTTCGTTTCAAGTGGAACGAGGGAGCGTGCTTGGGCTACTCGGGCCAAATGGGGCTGGCAAGACCACTGCAGTGCGTGTCCTAGCAACCTTGTTAGCTCCCGATCAGGGAACTGCAAGAGTGGGCGGGCTGGACGTTTCGACTCAGGCCAACGCCGTTCGCTCCATCATTGGACTCACGGGGCAGTACGCGGCTGTAGATGAGAAGCTGACCGGGGCTGAGAACCTTCGCATGGTTGGCCGCCTCTTAGGCATGAGTTCCACTCAGGCTCGTTCCCGTGCAACGGTGCTGCTTGAACGATTCGATCTCACCGATGCCGCTGATCGCCAGGTGACGACCTACTCGGGTGGCATGCGCCGACGAGTTGACCTGGCAGTCAGCCTGGTGGGGAGTCCCGAGGTGCTGTTCCTAGATGAACCCACCACCGGACTCGATCCTGCAAGCCGCAGCGAACTCTGGGCTATCACGCGAGAGCTCGTCGCTGACGGAACCACTGTGTTGCTGACCACGCAATATCTTGACGAGGCTGACGAACTCGCCGATCGCATCGTGGTCATCGACCAAGGGCAGGTCATCGAAGAGGGAACCGCAGACGAACTCAAGGATCGAACTGGTGGCCGAAGCCTAGAAATTGAGTTTGAAACCACTGCTGAACTGGCATCCGCAGCCGCAGTGCTCCGGCCTTTTTCTGCCAAGGGTGAACTCCAGCAAAACGAGCAGGACTGCCTTTTGTCGCTCAGCGTAGACAGCGACACGGCACTAGCAGTTCGGGCAATTGCTGCGCTGACTGATGCCGGCCTGTCCCCTGCAGACTTCCGCCTGCACCGACCGAGTTTGGATGATGTGTTCATGGCTCTGACCGGACACGGAACCGAAACAGAGGAACAAGAGGGCCCCGATTCGATTCCAGGAAATGCAAAATTCGGTGACACCAACACAGAAGCGATGAATTCATGAGTGACACAGCCACAGTTTCAACAGAGACCGCCACCTATCGCAGGCCCAGCGGCCTGAACGCCATCTACCAAGACAGTCGAGTGATTGCATGGCGCAACCTTGTTCACCTGCCTCGCACACCGCAGTTGGTCATCTTCACGCTGATTCAGCCAATCATGTTTGTGCTTCTGTTCACGTATGTATTCGGTGGAGCTATCGGTAAGGCGCTGCCACCGGGTGTCAGCTACGCACAGTTCCTGATTCCCGGAATCATGGTGCAGACGCTCGTTTTTGGAACCTCTGCTACAGCAGTTGGTCTTGCCGAGGACCTGCAAAATGGAATCATTGACCGATTCCGATCCCTGCCGATTAGCCGGTCAGCAGTCCTCAATGGACGCATTCTTGCAGACATGATTCGCCTGACTGCAGTGGCCACCGTCCTAGTAGTAATTGGCTATGTGGTGGGATTTAGGTTCCAAGGTGGTCTGGGGCTCGGACTTCTGATGATCCTGGTCGCCGTGGCGTTTGGAACTTCGATGTGCTGGATCATGACCAATATCGGAATGAGGGTCAAAGATGCCGAGACGGCCCAAACTGCGGGCTTTGTCTGGCTCTTTCCCCTGACCTTTATCAGTTCCGTGTTTACCCCCGTGTACACGATGCCGGCTTGGCTTCAAGTGTTTGCGCGGAACAATCCGGTCACCTTGGTGGCTAACTTGTTACGTGCGCTCTCGGTCGGAGAGGTCCTTCCCGGTTCGACCTGGGTCTCCATGAGCCTCCCCGTGTTCCTCTGGATAGTCGGAATCACCGCTGTTGCCGCACCGTTAGCGGTCAACCGATACCGTCAGGCCTGAACCTGCTCGGCTCCGCGGCGCAGACCTAGCGCAGTGCCCGGCTTCCCCGACCAAGAATCCACCGGCGAGTAGAGGGTGGAAGTGGGGCCGTAGCGCTCACCAGTGCCCGATAGCCGAGCGCTGGCACAACGCGTGCTTTCCTTGCGCTCACACCATCGAGTGAGTCCGCAACAACCTTTGCAGCAGTGAGCCAAGCCGCCTTCGGCACCGAACGTTGGTCCTCCCAATTGGAACGCTTCTGAAATTCTGTGGCCGTGAACCCCGGTAGCGCAGTGGTGATTGAAACACCAGTGCCTCGGAGTTCTTCAAACAGGGAATCTCCAAAGGAGCAGAGGAACGCCTTGGTTGCGCAATAGGTCGCGCTGCCGGGTGCCGGGTACAGCCCTGCGATGGAGCCCACATTGAGAATCGCCCCAGAATTGCGCTGCAACATGGCGGGAAGGGCCGCAGAGGTGAGCCGAAGAACGGCGACAACGTTGACCTGAACTTCTTGTTCCTCTCGGGCAATCGGCAACTCCGAGAAGTCTCCGTTTGTTCCAAAGCCCGCATTATTAATCAAGAGGTCAATCGGCATTTTTGGATTAGCGAGAAGACGCTCAACGGCAGCTCGAGCGACAGGGGCACTCAAATCCGCTTCACAAACCTGCACCTGTACACCGTGAGTTTGCTCTAGTTCCTGAGCGATCTCGTTGAGCTTCTCTACGCCTCGCGCTACAAGAATCAGGTCCGAGCCCTCGGCAGCTAGCTGGCGGGCGAAGGCCTCGCCGATACCGCTCGAAGCACCCGTGATCAGAACTTTCTTCCACCGATTCGAGCTAGGCAGTCCCCTTGCGGAACGCGCAGTGTCGGCAACGGAATCGGAGGGCATGGGGCGAGACTACTCCCCCTAGTAGATCAACAAGTCTCGAAGCATGCTGCGACCCACGGGCGTAAAGCCGCAGCCCTGCAGCACCTCAGCTGCGCTGATCAAAGAAGTCGTAGCCTCAGAGGCAACCGACTTGGCCAGTAGCGAATTGGCCAGTAGCGAGTCAGCCTCTAACGGATGAGAGGCCACAGCACGCATCGCTCCGCGACGGGCTGCCTCAGCGCACCAGTGCATCAGCACTTGGCGCCCAATTCCAACAAGGCGATGTTTGGAGTCAACACCGAACTGCAGCAACTCGGCAGTCCTGCCCGCTACGGCACCCAGAGCCGCTGCCACCGGCCTGCCGGGACGCCCGGGGAGTTCAGCCACAACAAGCATCAGCCCGCTGAGATCTTCTTCCTCCGCAGCAAGCTGACATCCCATGCCCGTGAACAACTGAGCCACACGGGGCTCAAGAAGATTCACTGTGCGCAGCAGTAACTCAATCCCACCGCGGCCAACCACCACCGGCGCATCAAATGGCTCTTCAACGATCGGCAACCAAACCTCTGCCTTGTTGAGCGGCGAGAACTCCAGCAAATAAAGCCTGCTTACAGGCCAAGGCGGAAGTTCCCCCGTGAACAACTGCAACGGAGGAGGAATCTGATCTGCGGGCACTGAGTCACGAAGCGTCACATGCGCAGTGAAAGGCCAGACCTCGGGTCGGTTCACGGGCGGCACTCTGAGTTGCTCACGCAAGGCGCGAAGCGCAGGTAGGTCTCCCTGCACGGCTAGGTGCAAGGTCGGTGTGTCCGGAGAGAATGAACTCACGGGACCGAGTGTGAGCGTGAACGGTGTGGTAGCCGAAGCGACAGACCTCAGTAGGCCTTGCAACTGCTCTACGTCCTGATCAGCCAAGTTGACTGGCGGAACCAAGGTCAGATGAGGGGCAATACGATCGATTCGCGGATCACCGAGAAGGGACCGAACGCTTTGAATCTGCGCTGAGAACTCGGCGGGAGGCAGGAGCGCAACGGCAACTCGGCGACGTGGCATCTACCAACATTAGGTGAGAGCGACGAGTACGACAGAGGGCCTGTGCCGCCAAATGCCTAGGACCTCGGACCTAGGCGTTTGCTACAGAGAGTCGAACATTCGCTCGACGCAACGCTGCAGCGGCTTCAACATCTTCTGAATCGCTAGCAAGTGCCGACTCAGCAGCACTCTTGGCCTGCTGCGCCCGAGCAACCTCGATGGTCTCGGACAACTCGCACACATCGGACAAAATCGTCACGCGGGTGGTGCCATCTTCAGGAGGTGACACCTCTACGAACCCTTGATGCACTGCAATAATCTGCTCGCCGCCATCCTCGAGCAACACTCGCACTGGGTGCGTTGCGAGTACCCCGATAAAGGGAACGTGGCCTGGCAAAAAGGCGATGTCGCCGGTGGTGGTACGACAAATCACCATCTTGGCTTCGCCTGTGTACGCAACGCGCTCAGGAGAGACAAGTTCGACGAGAAGCGGCATTAGGACTTCTTCTCGAGTTCTGCAGCCTTGCGCATTGCGTCGTCGGCACCGCTGACGTTGAAGAAGGCCTGCTCTGGCAGGTGATCAAGCTCGCCATCAATCAGCATCTTGAATGA
>CAMDAT010000015.1 GCA_945888825.1 Bifidobacterium breve
CCGGCAGTACTCCGAGTCGCAAGATGCTCAGTCACAATGGCCGTAGACCAGTGCTGACCAGCCCAACCTCGGGGCCGTTGATGCTCATGCGCTGGATCCTCATTCGAGGAATACCAGTTAACGCGTTCCCATCCGCTCTTCTCGCCAAATTCGGCATCCAACGCTCGGTGGCGTTCATAGGCAGGCGGTACGCGCAACGGTCGGCCGGCCAAGCGCTCGTGATTCGGGTATGCAATGTCGTAATAGGTGCTGTACACCTCATCGGTCCGGGCCAAGCTGAACCCGCGTGACTTGTACTGCGGTCCGAAGCGGCGACTGTCCATCTTCCACAGATCCATCGGCGGTTCGCCATTCACGATCCACTCGGCCATGACTTTGCCGTTGCCACCAGCACCCGCAATACCGTGAGCACAAAATCCGGCGGCCACGTAGAACCCATCAACCTCGCTCGGGCCCAAAATAAACTCGCCGTCAGGGGTGAACGCTTCGGGGCCGTTGATGAGTTGATGAACATCAGCATCAACAAGGCACGGAACCAGCCCTTGCGCTGACTCGGCCAACGGCATGAACCGATCCCAATCCGGCTCCAGAAGCGTGTTGTTAAATGTCCGGGGGATGTTGCCATCAAGGCACCAGGGCTGGGGGTTGCGCTCGTAACCGCCCATGATGAGGCCGCCAACCTCTTCTCGGAAGTACACCAAACGATCAGGGTCGCGCATGGTCGGAAGATCCGATGGAACCGTGATCTGCGGCCGAGTGATCGCGTACTGATGTGCCATCGGCACAATCGGAACGTTCACCCCGGCAAAGCGGCCGATCTCATGTGCATACATGCCGCCTGCGTTGACCACAACGCTGCAGCTGATGCGGCCTTTATCAGTTTCAACATGGGTGACCTGCTCTCGACCGTTCACCGTGCCCACCCCGATGCCAGTCACTCTGGTCATCGTCGCGATCTCTGCACCGCGGGACCGCGCACCGGCAGCGAGCGCCATAGTCAGGTCGCTTGGGTTTAACCATCCATCAGTAGGCAACCAGACCGCGCCAAGCACGTCGGTTGGGTCAAACAGTCCGTGAAAGCGTTCGCTAGCTTCAGTGGTGCTGATGAGGTCCAACGGCAGGCCAAAGGTCTTTGCCCATCCAGCTTGGCGGCGCAACTCCTCGAGTCGTTCCGGGGTTGAGGCCAAGCGAAGCGAACCAACCTCATGCCAGCCCAAATCTTGGCCGGTCTCATCGCCGAGTCGGCGATACAGCTCGGCCCCGTACATCATCATTTTGGTGAGCGTGACAGTGTTTCGCAGCTGACCGACCAGGCCCGCCGAGTGAAAGGTCGAACCGCTTGTGAGTTGATCACGATCAACCAACACGATGTCAGTCCAACCGAGCAGCGTCAGGTGATAGGCGATGCTCGCGCCAGCCACTCCTCCACCGATGATGACTGCCCGGGCCTCTGTGCGCACGGGTGATTAATCTAGACGGCCGGATCGCCTTCAGCCGCTTTCAGCCACCCCTCGAACTCCGGGGATTGAGTCAGCGCTTCTGCTTGGCCGAGTCGCGCTGTGGCATAGGCCACGAGATCCACGTCGAGGCTACTGATGGCCTGTTGCACAACACCCCACATGCCTTCGCGAAACTCACTCATCACTTTCATTAACTGAAAGCGGGCCCACGCGGGCTCGGTGACTCGGCCGAAGTAGCCGGTCAGCAGTTTTATCTCGCCAGAGCGATCAAGTTCAGCATTCACGCTCAGGTTGGCTAGATCGAAATATCGGTCGTTATTGCCGGCGTACTCATAATCAATGAGCCATACCCGATCCTCTTCGAACAACACGTTTCCCGGCAGCAAGTCGTTATGGCAGGCCACCATTGGAATCGGATGTGTTGCCAACGCTGTTTCTATGCGGTGGCTCTGCTGATGCAATCGGTCATAGGCGGCTGGGACGGTTCCACCCTCGTTTGACGCATCTTGTGCATGGCGTTCGACGACTCGGTGAATCATAAAATCTGCGCCCACTGCCCCGCTCTCGTGCAGGGTGCGCATGGCAGTGATCACCTCGTCCAGACGACTCGTAAATGCGTCTCCGCTTAAGTGACAGCCCGCAACGTAGCGGATGACTTGGGTGCCCACATCTGGCAATTCACCCAAGACTTCAGGGCCGATTCCAAGTTGCCCAGCGCGGCGGGCCACTTCGGCCTCATGGATGCGATCGATGCCTAGCAATTCGGTGCGTTCACCTGGGATGCGCACCACGAACTCTTGGCCGTCAACCCCGACCACAAAGTTGTGGTTGGTCATGCCACCCGCTAGTTCTCGGATGGTCAACTCGGCCTCTGCCCAGCCGGGGAAGCTACGAATGGCATCTTCAACGGCTGTCTTCATCGGCTCCTCCTCACGCGAGGATCTTCAGACAATGAGTGGGCGCGGAGGGAATCGAACCCCCGACACCCTGGATGTAAACCAGGTGCTCTAACCAACTGAGCTACGCGCCCTCAAAGTGCAGCTTACCCGGTGACCCCAACAGCACATATCTTGACGCAGCCGAAACGGGTCAGTTCGGAAGGTTTGCCGCAGAAATATCTAGCGCACCACTTCGGCCAAGCGCACGCAGCGCTGTCACTGTCTCTATTTGCATATCGGGTAGCTCGCTCAGAGCGAACCACTCGACGCGTTCAATCTCTGGAGAGGACGGACGAACCTGTTCGATCAAAGCGGGCTCGAAGGCTTGCGCTAAGTACACAACGTCCACACGGTGTGGAGTGGGTTCGACTACCACCGCCGCTTCGCTGATGAGGCGGATTTTTAGGTTGACCTCTTCCTTGGTTTCGCGTACTGCTGCGTCCTGAGGAAGTTCATGCCGCTTTGCAAGACCGCCCGGAGTTCCCCAACGCTTGCCGTAGCTCTGCTTCACCAGAAGGATCTGGCCGTCTTCTCGTTGCACAATGCAGATTGCACCGACGGTGTACTTGGGCGATCCGAGTCGCACCAGAATTCTTCGCACGCGGCGCGGAAGGGCGCCAAAGATTCGTAGCAAAACTAGGTGGATGCGCAACTTCATCTTGGCCTCACAGAATCACCCTGAATACCGTCACCAGCTACCGAGCGTCTGACGCCTAACAAACAGGGTTTCAAAAAGTGCTTCAGTGCCGGCCGCGACGGGCGTGCGGCGAGCCGATGGGTCAAGCACCACAAGTTCCCGGCCCTGAGCATCTGCAATATGTGCGCCAACCTCTTGCAATACCAGCAATGCTCCCATGTAATCCCATGGGCCTAGCTTGCTGTCGGTGCAGTCAATTGAACCATCGAGTGTTCCATCGGCAACGCTGCACAAGTCAAGTGCAGTGGCCCCCAGAGCCCTGTATTGCCGCCAGTGCAAATGCTTTGGGCTGTACCCATTGAGCACCAGCATTGCGCTCTCGATTTCGGTAATCACCGAGGGCGAAATGGCCACACCGTCTCGGGTTGCGCCTTGGCCACGAACCGCCTGATAACGCCTACCGGTTGCCAGGTTCACCACCAGTGAAGCCCGCATCTCGCCAGCCTCGACTGCACACAAGCTGATTGCATACCAAGGAATCCCACGGCTTGCATTCGTCGATCCATCAACCGGGTCAACCACCACAATCATGTCGTTGGCCCGGTCCTCAAGGCCAGACTCCTCCGACAAGATCCCGACTCCCGCAGCGCGCAACACAGTGAGTGCGGCCTCGTCGGCGACAAGGTCAATTCGGTACTGGCCCCGACGGTCAGTTCGGTCACGCCAAGAGCTTCCAGCCTGCGCAGCGTCGTTCTGCAGCACCTGTGCAACTGCAAGCGCGGTGTCGTCTAACAGTGCGAGCAGGGCATCATCATTCACCCTGTGAGGCTACCGGTGCAGAGTGGATCACCACGTCAAACTAGCTAGAAACAGTCCATGCTGGCACTCTGTAGGAGTGGCCTTGCTTGATGTTTCCGGCTTTGTAGCCGACCTAAAGAATCATGCTGCTGACCATGGGTTTCATATCCATGACGAGCGGCACCTTGTCGAGACCTATTCCATGCGTCAGGCCTGGGAAGTAGACCTGCATCCAGAAGAAGCCTGCGGCGGCCCAGTCGAGTTCCATCTGACGCTCGAGATCGACCCCCGAACAATGCTGGCCTTTGAGGACCAAGTTCAAGAATTACCAGAGGATGAACCCCCCGAAGATCAGTTCAACCTTCCACTGACCTTTACGTGGTCGTTGCCACCACTCCCCCGCTGCCCCGACTTGTTGCTGCTCGCTACAGAGATTGCCGGAATCGGCGGGCCCGACCTTCCAGTTGAGGTGTCCGCAGTGGACTCGTTCGCTTCGGTGACAGACCCATCGGAGCGCCGACTCACCGTCGTTGCTCGCGTGCTCGTCAGCTTGTCGCAGGTGTACCTCGGCGAGGAACAACTCTGCGACACCCTTGAGCAGTGTCTTGCTGTCAGCAACTTCTTGCTGGAGTCAGCACCGATCTGGCTTGATGACCAAGGCTAGGTAGCTGATACAAGAGTTGTTGTGGGCCGGGTGGGAGTCCCTGGGCCTTCGCTTCTTTGTTCAGTCTGCGAGTCAGCCTGCTGCTGTGCGTGGGCATTGCGTGGATTGCACAACACCATTCGGGCACGTCGTGTTGGACCAGATGGGGCTCCCCTCAATGCGATTCACAATGAGAACGCCGAGGGTGGCACCGGTCAGGTTGGCGTTGGTTAGGTCGGCGCCCGTCAGGTTGGCGAAGGTCAGGGTGGCGTCGGTCAAGTCCGCGCCGATCAGGTTGGCGCCCGTCAGGTCGGCATCGGTCAGGTCCGCGCCGACTAGGTCACATCCGTGTAGGTCGACACCCGGTCCGCGTGCGGTGCAGTCTGCAGCAACAGGCGCTGTCTCGGGGGCAGCCTCGCGGCTGACTGTAGTCGTGGGATTGCTCTGGGGTTTTGTGGTGGAGTTCGTTGTGTTCTTGCTGCTGCCGCAAGCTCCGAGCAGACCCACACACACCGCTATCAGAACAACCAGAAGTAAACCTTGTTTCCGCATCATCGAATCTCCCCGGCCTTCAGATGACAGAGTTGTGCCACCAGCACAGGCTTACAGAGTTTCACAACGATTGCTCTAAGAAATATCTCGGGTACAAAAATGTAAAGGCCCCGACGCTGTGCCGGGGACCCTTGGTGAGTTCATCCTCCTACGAGTCATCCTGCCGATGTGCCTGAGCCCTGGGTGCAATGACTACAGCAATTCTGTAATCGCTTGCTCTTGGAGCGCTGTGCTCGATCTTTTGGAGTCCCAAGGATCGGGTTTGACGTGCTCTAGATAGTTAAGTGCTCTAGATGGGTTTGTGGGCCGGGTGGGGATCGAACCCACGACCGAGCGATTATGAGTCGCCTGCTCTAACCGACTGAGCTACCGGCCCTCGGCAGAGGATCGTAGCCACATTTGGTCTCAGGAATCGACTGCTGCTCCTGCGGGCAGTCGCTGAGCGAGTTCTTCTTGCAGTGTTGCGAGCGTTGCAGCCCACCACTTTGGCTCGACAACCGTCTTACCTGGGATGCTCGACAAGAACTGATCAATTTCAATCAGCAGAAGAGGCTCATCGGCAAGTTCGGAGCGCAGGTCCAACAGGTCATCAACAATCAATGACTTGCGGACCAGACCGTCGTGGACCTCATTAGCCCACTCATCGAGCATTGCGAGAGCAACCGAAGCCTGAGGGGAACCCTCGAAGGATATAGATCCAATTTGATCGATCATGAAGACTGCCTCTCTGTAGATATAGCTGGCTCAAGAAACTGACTTGCTGGTGAAAGCAGCCGATGCGGGTTACACAGCGAAACTCGCAGCGGCATAGTCAACACTTCATATGATACGAGGTTCTGAGGCGTTGGTGTCATCAGTTTCGAACAAACAGGTAGAACGACTCAGGAAGCTTGATTTCCGAGTTGACGCGACGAAACCCCTGCCGAAACAGGGGCTTCGAGTGCTCCGGGGGTGAGGCTCGAACTCACGACCCGCTGATTAACAGTCAGCTGCTCTGCCAGCTGAGCTACCCCGGAAGGGTGCCGACGACCTTGGTCGCCTTCAATGGCAGTGGGACTTTAGCAGTCCCCGAGGAACCTCCAACATCTGAGCCTGTGAGGCCATGGACTCAGTCGGCTCGGAGGTAGTCCTCTAGTTGTTGTCTGCGCTGTGGGTGTCGAAGTTTGGCAAGCGTCTTGGCCTCGATCTGTCTGATCCGTTCACGGGTAACGCCGAACTGTTTACCAACCTCTTCAAGGGTTTGCGGCTGATCACCATCAAGTCCAAATCGCAGTCGAACCACATCTTTTTCTCGGTCAGACAGGTCATCGAGCGCAGTCATGATCTGCTCAGAGAGCGAATTCGCAGTAGCAACATCGGCCGGCATCACTGCCCGCTTGTCTTCGATGAAGTCAGCCATGTGGCTATCGGCCTCATCCCCAACCGGTGAGTCGAGCGACAGCGGGTCCATCGAGATGCGAAGAATCTCACGAACTTGATTCGGCTTTAGTTCTGTCTTTGCAGCGAGTTCCTCAATGGTTGGTTCACGCTCAAGCTCTTGGCTCAAGGCACGCTGATGACGATGAACTTTATTGATGGACTCGACCATATGCACCGGAATACGAATCGTGCGGGCCTGATCGGCAATGGCCCGAGTGACTGATTGGCGGATCCACCAGGTGGCATAGGTAGAGAACTTGAACCCTTTGGTGTAGTCAAACTTCTCTACTGCTCGCATCAGGCCAAGGTTGCCTTCTTGGATCAGGTCAAGAATGTGCATTCCCCGCCCCAAGTAGCGCTTGGCTATTGAAACAACGAGTCTCAGATTGGCCTGAGTCAGGTCTCTCTTGGCCCGCTCACCATCTCTGATGGTCCGGCGAAGTTGGGCTTTCTCCACCGCATCGAGGGTATTGATCTCTCCGGATGCGTTCAGGTCGGCCGTGCGTTCCTCGGCCAGAACCCCCGCCTCAATCCTCATGGCAAGGGACACCTCTTCTTGAGCATTCAGAAGTGGTACTTGCCCAATCTCTCGCAGATACATTCGCACTGGGTCAGCGTTCGCCGAAAAATCAGATCCTGACTGTTGGGGCCCCGACTTGCCTTTCTTTCGACTGGTTCGAACCTCACGGCGTCGCAGCAGATCTCCCTCGGGCCCATCTAGTGGGTCGAGTAGTCCATGGCCATCGACTCCCGCACCTAACTGTGCGCGACTGCCCGCGGTGACCCTCTTGGTATCGGCTGTTAACTCCTCCGCTGGTAGGTCTGCCGCAGGGTCAACCTCATCATCAACGTCTACGCGAAGCGACACCCCACGCGCCGCCCAAAAGGCGGTGGTTTCGTCCATGACTTCATCGGTCATCTCTACCTGCAGAGCACTCAGAGCATCGTCAAGGTGCAAAACATTGTCTTGCGCCTGAGCCCGAGTTTGCAGGTTCAGTACCTCTTCCTCGGGCACTACTAACCAAATGGACACCTAGGTCACTCCTGCTCTGTTACACGTCGTCGATCTGCTAACCACGCTAGCGACTGCGACAGGATTTCCACCTCGGCCCGAGGAGAGCGAAGTTGGTCAAGTGTCACCTTGAGCCACGCAATCGAAGCCGCATAGGCCAGAGGGTCTGGAGAACTCCGCGCCTCTGCTTCGAGTTCGCTCATGACGACCCTGCCAACTTCGGTTGCTAGGCGGCCGAGCACATCTGTGGATTCCGCCTCTGAGGGCTCCACTGCTAGGCGTACGAGCAGAGCGCCCACCTCGGGCGGTGCAGATTCGACAATGAGAGCTAATGAATCTTGGGTGCCGATGAGTTCATAGGCTTGTCGGATTGTCGGATGGGTAAACAACTCTGGCTGTAGGAATGCCTGCACCAGTTCCGGGTGCTGCAACGCCAGTCTGAGCGCCTCGGTTTCTGCACCGTCTCGAACGGGTTCCGCTGGCCTAGCTACACCCCCTTCTGTGGCACCATCAAAGCCCTGCGAGCCGCCACCATTGCCGTGGTCAGGCTGCTCCTGAGGCATTGGCTCACCAGTTGACCAGCTTCCCGGTTTCGCAGTTCGATCCTTGCCCCCTGAGGGGGCCGATCTGTTCCGCCCTTGCTGAGGCTCAACCCGGGGCTGAGCCCGGACCTTTTTGAGTCGTTCGCGTAACAGACCTGCATCGACTCGACACGTGTCTGCCACCTGCATGACGTATTGATCTCGGACGAGTTCGTCCGGGTGTTCTGCCACCACTGCAAGCGCAGCATCAGCGGCACGCGTGCGGGTTTCGGCACTTCGGAAATCTGCGCCCGATAAGACGCGGTCCACGCGAAAGTCTAGGAATGGGCGAGCAGATGTGACTGCTTCTCGAAGCAACTCCGGGGCAGTCCGAGCAAGCTCATCAGGGTCGGAGCCATCGGGAAGCACCACGACTGCAACTTCAATATCGTGAGTTCGTTCCCAGGCATACACACGGTCCGCTGCGGCTTGGCCGGCGTCATCTGCGTCGTAGGCCAAAACCAATCGCCGGGTGAACCGCTTCAGCATCTTGACGTGTTCTTCGGTCAATGCCGTGCCGCAGGTAGCAATCGCTCGAGGTATTCCTGCGCGAGCAAAGCCAATGACATCGGTATACCCCTCACAAATCACAATCTCACCGGCGTTAACGGCATCGGCCTTGGCCCAGTTCAGCCCGTAGAGCGCCTTGGACTTGTGATAAAGCTCGTTATCTCTGGAGTTCTGATATTTGGCACCTTCGGCCTCGGGCATTTTGCGGCCACCAAATCCAATGACGCGGCTGCGCTCGTCCATGATCGGGAACAGAATCCTGGCTCGAAAGAAGTCCTGCAGACGCCCGGCCTTGTTCTTCATTCCTAGGCCACTGCCCTCGAGGTCGGCCTGAGGGATTTTGAGAGCCTTGACCATCAGGTCCCAACCATCGGGCGCCCATCCGATGCGATAGTGCGCAACCTCTTCAGCAGTAAACCCCCGCCCACGCAAATACGACCTAGCAGCTGCCGCATCGGGCGCAGTCTTTAAGCGCTCGTGGTACCAATTCGCCGCAGCTTCGGTGACCTCGAATAGCCGGGCATGGTGCTTTCGGCCCTCGCCCTCGTCGTGGTCGGTGTAGCGCAAGGTGATACCGGCCTTGTTCGCGAGCATCTCTACTGCACCGACAAAGTCCAGCCCTTCTTTTTCTCGCAAAAACGTGATCGCGTCGCCAGAGGCTTTACACCCAAAGCAGTGATACAAGCCCTCCGAGGAGTTCACCGAAAAACTTGGGGACTTCTCATTGTGGAATGGGCACAGACCAGTCCAACGCTGCCCAACCCGCTTGAGTTGGGTGTACTGCGAGATCACCGCGACAATGTCGGTCGACTCTCTTACCCTTCCGATGTCTTCATCGAGAATGCCCACAGCGCCCTCACTCTACCGGGCGTGTCAGACGGGCGAATCAGATCATGCGTTCGCGCAGGTATGAAGCCACATCATCTAGCGGGATTCGCTCCTGCTCCATTGAGTCACGCTCCCGGACAGTCACCGCGTGGTCTTCGAGCGAGTCGAAGTCAAACGTGATGCAGTACGGGGTTCCCAACTCATCTTGGCGACGATAACGACGGCCGATGGATTGAGTCTCGTCATAATCCGTCATGAAACTGCCGCGAAGTTGTTGGGCAAGCGCTCGCGCTGGGTCTGCCAGCTCGGCCTTCTTCGACAGTGGCAGGACGGCCACCTTGTAGGGCGCAATGCGGTGATGCAACCGCAGCACCACACGAGTTTCACCCTTGACTTCTTCCTCGTCATAGGCGGCCATCAAGAAGGCCATGGCAGTTCGTGTCGCACCTGCTGCTGGCTCAATCACATGTGGCACCCACCGCTCGTTCGCAGCCTGGTCATACCACTCCAGCTTTTCGCCGGAATGCGCAGCGTGCTGAGTCAGGTCGTAGTTACCACGATTGGCAATACCCTCAAGTTCATCCCAACCCCAGGGGAACAAGAACTCCACATCGGAGGTGCCTGATGAGTAATGCGACAACTCATCGTCATCGTGTGGACGTAGCCGCAACTGATCCTCGGGCATGCCGTGATCGAGGTACCACTGGTACCGCTCTGCACACCAGTACTCGTACCACTGTTGAGCCTCATCGGGGTGAACAAAGAACTCCATCTCCATCTGTTCGAACTCGCGAGTTCGGAACACAAAGTTTCCGGGAGTGATCTCGTTTCTGAAGGACTTGCCAACCTGCGCGATGCCGAACGGTGGGCGCACACGAGTGGTGTCGATCACGTTCTTGAAGTTGATGAACATGCCTTGCGCAGTCTCGGGGCGCAGATACGCGACAGCTCCTGCGTCTTGGACAGGTCCAGCTTGAGTCTTGAACATCAAGTTGAACTCACGCGGCTCGGTGAATGACCCCCGAGTGCCGCAATTAGGGCAGACCTCGGGATCCTCGAGTTTGTCGAGCCGGTGGCGGGTATTGCACTTGGTGCAATCCACAAGTGGATCGGTGAAGTTTGCCAAGTGTCCAGAGGCCTCCCAGATTTGTGGGGGCGACAGGATGGAGGCGTCTAACCCCACGACATCCTCTCGGAGCTGCACCATGGAACGCCACCACGCATCTTTGACGTTGCGCAGAAGTAGCACGCCAATTGGCCCGTAGTCATAGGTAGAGCGAAACCCGCCGTAGATCTCGGCAGAGGGATACACAAACCCGCGGCGCTTAGTGAGGTTGACAACTTTGTCGAACAGTTCGGGAGTACCGACCTTGCCCGATCCAGATTCTGAGGGGCCTGACATGGGGGCACACGCTACTGCTCCGATGCAAGGTGCAAAGACTCCTGCGGCTATTGGTCCGGCAGTTGAGAAGAAGTGATTGAATAAAATCCGTCGGCCCCATAGGGATTGGAAGTACTTTAGAGGCCTTATCCGCCGAACAAATACTGAATACCTTGGAGATTGATTTATGAGCGACCAGCCCGGCACACCGCCACCGCCACCGGGAGCAACCCCGCCGCCGCCAGCCTCACCTCCCCCTGCCTCGCCACCGCCGCCGCCTGGCGGGTTTGGTGGACCTCCACCGATGCCACCCGGCGGAACCCCACCACCCCCCGGCGGGTTTGGTGGACCTCCCGGAGGATTCACTCCGCCACCAGCGCAGCCCTACGGCGGCGGCGGTGAAGTTCCACGCCTAGAGGTTGGCGCCGCAATTGGCTACGGCTGGAAGAAATTCACCGAGAATATCGGCCCATTCATCCTCTTGATGATTGCCGTGTTTGTTGCAGCCATCGTGATTCAAGTAGTTCAAACTGTGCTCACGCCAAGTAGCACTGGCTTTCTTGCGCTTTTCTGGTCTGCTCTTATTTTCGCTGTTGGCTACGTTGCAATCTCGATTGTGCAGGCTGGAGTTTGGCGTGCCGGCCTTGCTGTCACTCGCGGCGAGGCTCCCTCACCCGAGATGTTGGTCAAGACAGACAACATTGTCCCCTATATCCTCACCCAGATTCTTGTTGGAATTGGGGTCTTTATTGGGTTCATTCTTTGCATCATTCCGGCACTTATCTGGCTGATCTTGACCGCATATGCTCCATTGCTTGCGCTGGACAAAGGCATGAGCCCGATCGATGCCATCAAGGGAAGCATCAACTGGGTGAAAGAGAACTTCGGCGGGGTCTTTTTGATCCTCCTCGTGAGTTACTTGGTGTACATCGCCGGTGCTTGCCTCTGCGGAGTGGGCGCCCTGGTATCGGCACCCGTATCCATAGTTGCGATCGTCTACAGCTACCGTGCGCTCAATAATGAGACCGTGGTTGCATAGCAATCTGATCAATCCGAACTAGTACTGAGGGGGCCCACGGGCCCCCTCTTTCGTACTCCGCCAGACTCCGAAATCCATCTGAATTCGCAAGTCAAGACACCCTGAGGAAGTTTCCTATGACGAATGTTCCGCCCAATGACGACTGGCGCAATCAGGTCCCCGCAGCACCGACTGCCCCAGCACCGACTGCCGCTGCACCGATTCCCGCAGCACCGACTTCCGTGGGACCAGCCGCAGGGTGGTATCCCGATGGGTCAGGATCAACAAGATGGTGGGACGGAACCCAATGGGGTCAGTTAGCGCCCGCAGCAGCACCAGCACCCTCTGCACCGACAGCACCTGCAGCCGCCGCATCGCTGTATCAGGGTTCAACTGGAGCGTTCAGCGCTGGGCCCCCACCTCCGCCCTGGGGGACTTGGTCTTGGGCGAACGGCGCCCCAATCGACCCTAACGCTCTGCCGCACTACGACCCGAGTAAAAAAGTAACCGCTGGCATTCTGGCGATACTGCTCGGCGGCTTTGGTGTGCACAAATTTTACTTGGGCTACACCACCGAAGGAATCATCATGATCCTGCTGTTTTTCTGTGGGATCAGCCCAATCATTGGCCTAGTCGAGGGAATTATTTACCTAACCAAGTCAGACCCCGAGTTCTACTGGACCTACGAGGCAGCTCAGAAGCCCTGGTTCTAGACCTAGCAGGGGTGAGCCAAGTTCTCTAGGCCTCGTGAAGCAGACGCAGCGCTCGCAGCCTGCGCTCAATATGTGCCTCTAGCGCCGTAGTGGCCAGAGATTCGACCTCATAGGTCACTGGACTCTCGGGCAGGGAAAGTACTGCGTTCAGGCCGCCGCCCAGAACCGCTCGGCTCACGCTGAGCGCCTCGGGCGAGACTGGTCGCCCGCCACCGCAGTTTGCACATCGCACTCCTCCGGCCTCAAGTGCCAGTGCAAATGGGCCGTCCTCCTCGCCACATTCCACACAGGCGTCAAGTTCTGGTGCGACGCCCTCGACGGCGAGCAGCTTGAGATAGAACGCAGCGGAGATCATCGCAGGATTGCTCTCCTCGACGGTCCGCAGACCGCCGAGCAACATGTCAAACAATCGCGGAGTTGGCTCGCGTTCTTGTGCCAACTGCTCCACAGCCTCGAGCAACGAAGACGTTCGCGACAATCTCGACAAGTCTTCTCTGGTGCGCCGATAGGGCTCAACAGTTTCAGTCTGCGTCACGATGTCTAGGTCGCCGCGACCCTCATGGAGTTGCACCTGAATGTACGAGCCAGGCTCAAGCCGAGACCCAAACTTGGAGCTGGTCTTTCTCACGCCCTTGCCAACCGCTCGAACTTTCCCATGGCCACGCGTCATCAGAACGACGATGCGATCGGCCTCACCGAGCTTGTAGGTCCGCAGCACAATGGCGTAGTCGCGGTACAGGCTCACCCGCCCATTCTCTCACCCTGAGCGGGTCGGAGTCAGCCCAGCCCGTCAGTATCTGACAAGCCACCAAAGCGACGGTCACGTCGCTGATACTCGTCGATAGCCGCATAGAGGTTTTCTCGGCGGAAGTCGGGCCACAACACGTCAGTAAAGACCAGTTCCGAGTAAGCCATCTCCCACATTAAGAAGTTAGACATTCGATACTCACCAGAGGTACGAACCATGAGTTCTGGGTCGGGCATTGTTGGGTCGTACAGATGCTGACGGATCGTCTTTTCGTCAATCTTTTCGGGCTTGATCCCAGAGGCTGCGATTGCCCTGACTGCATCCACTAGTTCGGCACGGCCGCCATAGTTGAAGGCCATGCTCACTGTCATCGCAGTGTTGTCTCCGGTGAGTTCGAGCGTTTCATCAATACGCCTCAAGATTCTCTTCGGTACACGCCAGTCCCGGCGACCGATGAACTGCAACTTGACGTTGCGTTCATTCAACTCATCTCGGCGCGTGAGCAGCAGTCGCTCGTTGAAATTCATCAAGAAGCGAACCTCATCCACAGGGCGCTTCCAGTTTTCGGTGGAGAACGCGTAGACCGTCAGCCAGCGGATGCCTGCGTCTAGAGCGCCCCAGATGGTATCCATCAGGGCTTCTTCCCCTGCGGCGTGGCCATCGGTTCGGGGAAGGCCTCTTCTTTGGGCCCATCTGCCGTTGCCGTCCATCACCACAGCGACGTGAACTGGGATCCGTTGAAGGTCGAGGCTCGATAAGTCCACTACGGAAAGGTACCCGACCTTCGACCCCCAACCGAGACAGCGCCTAGACCAGGCCCTGAACAACAGCTAGCGGGGACCAGCCAGAGTGGCCCTGAGCAACTAGTAGCCCAGACGTTCCAAGGACTGTGCCTTTGACTGCCAGTCCTTGTCCACGGTCACATGCAACTCAATAAAAGCTCCGGGTGGCAGCTGCCGACGAACCCGAATACCAACTTCTTTGAGCACGCTTCCGCCCTTGCCAATCACAATGCCTTTTTGGGAGTCACGCTCCACGATGATCTCAACTCGAATTCGTGGCCACTCCCATTCAGAAACTCGGGTTGCAATCGAGTGGGGCAATTCCTCTCGAGTTACTGCAAGCAGTTGCTCCCGGACGAGTTCGGCAACCCTGAACGGCTCCGGAGCGTCTGTCACTTCGCCCTCGGGATACCACCGCGGACCTTCTGGCAGACGAGATACCAAATACTCAACTAGCGCATCGACACCATCGCCGGTTTTGGCAGAGATTGGGAAATATTCAGCAAACTCAAAAGATGCTGCTTTAGAAAGTTGCGACATAATGCGCTCAGCAGTTGCGGCATCAGTTTTGTTGAGCACGAGGACCGAGTTCTTTGGCATCCGCTCTGCGATATACCGATCCCCTGGCCCCATTGCTGCAGTTGCCTCGATGAGCAAGCAGGCAACGTCGATTCCTTCGAGTGAAGATGTAGCGGTGTCATTGAGTCGCTCGCCCATCAACGTGCGCGGACGGTGGATTCCGGGGGTGTCTACAAACACAATCTGCGATTCAGGCCGACTGAGCACTCCCCGAATCTGATGCCGAGTGGTCTGAGGTTTGTCAGAAACAATCGATATTTTCTGACCAAGAATTTGATTCACCAGCGTGGACTTGCCGACATTGGGCCGCCCCACAAAGGTGACAAATCCAGATCGGAACCCTTCGGGCACTTCGGCCTCTGCACCCATGCCTGCTGCTGCGAGCATGCGTTCAAGCTGCTCCGAGGCTGACCCGCCAAGACCCGGGGCCGAGGTGGGACGAGTTTCTGGAGTCGCATCTTCACTGGAGTCTTGACTGCTTGAGTCTTGGATGCTTGAGTCCTGGCTGCTTGGTTCTTGATCGGTCACGCGCTGCCCTCTTTGTTCACGATGCGAACCCTGACGACTCGTCGCCCATTAACAAGTTCGACAATAATTTTTGTTCCTTCGGTTTCTACCGAATCCCCGTGCACCGCTACGCGGCCGAGGAGTCCAAACACCAAGCCGCCAACAGAATCCCAATTGCCCTCAGGAAGACTCAAACCCAGTTCGTCGTTGATGTCATCCACGTTCATCGAGGCATTCACCAACACGTCCCCGCTCGGGAGGTGTTCAACAATCGGTATGTCCTCGTCGAACTCATCATGGATCTCACCCACGAGTTCCTCGAGCAAATCTTCAAGCGTGGCAAGGCCTGCAGTGCCACCGTATTCATCCACAACCACGGCCAAGTGATTGTGACTTGATTGCATTTCTGCAAGAAGGTCAGCAACAGGCTTGGTCTCTGGAACAAAGAGCCCCGGCCGGACAAGGTCCATCACCTTTGAATCTCCGCCGCCTTCGCGCTCCGCACGCATTGCATCTTTAACATAGACCACACCCTCGATGTCATCAGCATTTTCGCCGTAGACAGGGAAGCGAGACATGCCCTTATCAATGGCCATATCTACCAACTCCGAAACAGTTGCATCAGCACCGATCGTGACCATGTCTGTTCTCGGCACCATGATCTCTCTGGCAATCGTGTCACCAAAGTTGATGATCGATTCGATAAGCACTCGTTCCGATTCCTCGATCACCGAATGCTCTGCAGCTTCGCCAGCTAAGGCGAGAATCTCTTCCTCTGTGACGAAGGGACCCTTCTTGAGGCCTTTGCCGGGTAGCAGAATATTTGCCGCACCAATCAGCGCTCGAGCGGGTACCCGCAGTGTCTTACCCATCAATTCAATCAGCGGTGCTGTCAGCAATGCGGCCCGTTCAGTGTGTTGCAGGGCCCAGGTTTTTGGTGCCGCTTCTGCAATCACGAAGAGCACAAGTACGTTCAACAAAATGCCGATAACGAGACCAATCGGGCCAAAGAGTTCAGCGGCAAGAACGCCCACTAATGCCGATTGGATTGTCTGCACAATGTTGACTGACAAGTAGATCGAGTTCAGATCACGCTCCAGATTCTCAACAATCCGAAGTACCCGAGGGCCGCGCTTTGGATCGGTTTGCGCAAGCGCAGTCGCCCGCGATCGGGTCATGCGCGTAATTGCGGTTTCGGCCGCAGCAAGGACGGCCGCAGCAAGGGTCATCACCACGATAACGCCGAGCTGAACAAATTGAATGCTCGTCACGGCTTAGGTGCTCCTTGTTCTGGGACCGTTGGATTGCCAATGGCGCGGTTGTAGTCCTGTTCGGACCAAGGGTCGCGCTCCGGGGCTCCCCGGAGTGCTTCAAAGAGTTCACGTTCGCGTTGCCACATCAAGTTTCGCTCTTCCTTTTCTGCATGATCCCAGCCCAACAGGTGCAAGGTTCCGTGAATCACCAGCAGTGCTAATTCGTCATCCAAGTTTCCGGCATGCTCTGGGGCTTGAGTCGCTGCAACTTGGGGACACAACAACAGGTCACCAACCATCCAGGTGCCCGATCCGCCGGCTGATTCCTCGGGACAAATTGCTCCGTCCATGGGAAAGCTCAGTACGTCCGTGGCGGAGCCATCCCCATCTAAATACTGCTGTTTAAGCTGTGCAATCTCACTCGGGTCGAGCAGTGTGAGCGAAGCCTCAGCTTGGGACGAGATGCCTTCTCGGTGCAAGGCCGCTGCGAAGAACTCGCTGAGTGCATCAAGGTCCACTTCAGTGCGATCCTCCGTGCGGTTATCGCTCGAGCGAACTGAGGGAACTCCAGGTGCAACAGCACCCGAACTACTACTACTCACGTTGGCGTCGATTCGGAGTTGCTGGTCTGATGGCGATCAGACTCTCGCTGTAGTTCGCGTGCGGCTTCTGCAGCGGCCCGCTCTGCATCGCGTTGGTCATAAGCGTTCACAATGTCTTGCACGATGCGATGACGCACCACATCAGAACCAGTCAAGCGAACAAAGGCCACACCATCGATACCCTCAAGAAGCGGCTCAAGACCAGCAAGCCCTGACTTTCCACCCGGCATATCTACTTGCGTAGCATCCCCCGTGATGACGGCCTTTGAGCCGAAGCCGATGCGAGTCAAAAACATCTTCATCTGCTCAGGTGTGGTGTTCTGCGCCTCGTCAAGAATGATGAACGAACTGTTCAGCGTTCGGCCGCGCATAAAGGCTAGGGGTGCGACTTCGACGATGCCCCGCTCAATCAACTTCTGTGCGCCTTCGTTCCCCACCATGTCATGAAGTGCGTCATAGAGCGGTCGCAGGTAGGGATCGATTTTGGCCATCAAGTCACCTGGAAGAAAGCCAAGTCGCTCCCCAGCCTCGACAGCTGGGCGTGTCAGCACAATGCGCTCAACTTCTTTTGCCTGCAGTGCTTGGACTGCCATGGCAACTGCAAGCCACGACTTACCCGTACCGGCTGGGCCAACTCCAAAGGTCACCGTGTGGTCAAGGATCGCGTCCACATAACGCTTCTGCCCCGAGGTCTTTGGCCTGACGCGCCCGCCTCGATGCGTTCGCAGCAACTCTGCTGTTAGGACCTCGGACGGTCGCTCATCAGCATTGACCATCTCTATGGTTCGACGAAGCACGGCTGTCTCTAGGACGTGGCCGCGTTCGAGCAGCACGACTAGCTCTTCGAACAGTCGGCCAACTCTTTCGGAGTCCGGTCCTGCGATGGTGATCTCGTTCCCGCGAGCGATGATGTCGACCTGCGGAAAGGCCTCCTCGATTGCGTCAAGCAACTCGTCTCGACTACCTAACAGGTCCGTCATCAGGTGGTTGCCCGGGACCCGAACCAGGGTGCGCGTGGGTACGTCTTGAGCGCTTGAGGTGTCAGGGCTGGCCATTACGAGCAAGAGTGTAGTTGTGAATACACCGGTGCCTAATGGCGAGGATCCCCTAGGGGGCACAGAATCCCTACTTGGTGCTAGCCAAGGAGCGGCTGAAGGGGCCGACAGATTCTTGGCAGACTCCCGCGGCGAAGAAGCAGTTGAGTCGGCCCGAAGGGGACGCTGGGCTCGGCATCTCCTCGAGGAGTCGACCACTATCGCTGCCACGCTGCACGCTTCCGCGGGCAACGAGGTGTTCCTCATCTTGCGAACCGGAGAACGGCGTCGAGTTGAAGTGTCGAGCCTCGGCGAGGATTACGTGCAAGTGCGCGGCAGAGCGTCGATCCTTTGGATTCGTTTGACCTGTGTGATTGCTGTTGAGGCCGCTTCCTCAGTTGTTGCTAACCCAGAGGCTTTTGACCCCGCCGAGGGTCTGCTCTCGGAGGTACTCGAGGACCTCGTGGCTGATGAACTTCAGATCACGCTGACCTTAGTTGGAGGGGCTGTTCTAGCAGGGGTGGCTATCTCCGTTGGCGCTGCGTTACGGCTACGACTACCTCAGAGCGGAAACATCGCAGTGATCGATCTTGCGAATATCGAGATCATCCTGTTGGACATTCCACAGTCCCCTCGGTAGCTGATTTCTAGGTTGCCGATTTTGGAGTTACCGACTCGGATTCCTCGGGTTCTAGTGCCGAGATGTCCAGGGTTCCTGGGGCAATACGGCACTCCTCGATGAACTGAGCCACTTCGCTTTCCTTCAAGCGAATGACACGGCCAAACCGGTAGGCCGGAACCTTGCCGTCATCGATGAATCGGTAAAGCGTGCGGGGGGTGATTCCAAGCCGTCGAGCGGACTCGCCGGTGTTGAGCCAAGTGATATCTGCAGTGTCCACGTACACCACTTTAGCGCCTTCCAAGGGCTATCCGGTGCATGTCGACACTTCCAAGAGTTTTCATTACTTAGCAATTTATTTTATTATGTTTTGACAACTCTCAGTACTTTTGATTATGTTTCATACATCGAGGTCGGCTGGGTTGGTCAGCCCTCCCATCCACCGCCCGGCCAGCCCAGCCCGCCTCGAACTAGCCCCGCACAGAATGAGCCCAGAGCAAGCCCACTGAGAACCCAAGCCCAACCCAGGAGACCACCAGCATGAGTCGAACAAGACCCGCCGATTCGACAGCACCGGTCGACTCGCAAACTGCATCCCCGCAGGCCACCGCTCGGCTACGGCGCAGTCTCCCCTCGGGCCGAGCTTGCGTAGGAGCCATGCTCGTCACCATCGCTGCCGCTGGGGTGCTGTTCGCTCACCGAAGCGCATCCGCACCGCCGAGCAGTCGCTACCTCGTGGCTACCAAGTCAATCCAGTCCGGCCAGGTAATCCAAGCCGAAGACCTTGGCAGTATCGCAATTGATCTACCACGCCAACTCGATGCCGTTCCAGCAAACCAGGCGAACAAGCTCATCGGCCGGGTAGCAGGAAACTCGCTGTCCCCCTCCGAACTTCTTCGCGCTGATGACGCGCTAGATGCAGGTCGATTCGTTGATCCAACGGCCGTAGAGGTAGCGCTTGAGTTGCCACCGGCTCAGGCTCTTCAGGGAATTGTCCAACAGGGCAGCTTCGTTGATGTTCTCGCCACTGACCCCGAACCGGATCCGAACACTGGCAGTGCAACCACAGTGCTAGCCACACGGGTGCTAGTCAGTTCAGTCGGCGACGGAAGCAGCCCCGATGGAGGGTCTGCAGAAGATAGTGGAGGCGGCGCTTCAGGAATCGGCGTAAGCGGGCAACTGCGCGTCGTGCTCAGCGTGTCAGGTTCTGAGATTGCCACGCAGCTAGTAGATGCTGCTCGGCGGGCCGAGATCACCTTGGTACTGCCAAGTCCGATCGAACAGGGCGCAGCATGAGCGATCGATTCGTGGTTCTTGGGCTTGCACGCTCCAGATGTCAGTGGTTCTCTGACCTTGCGAGTTGGTCCTCTCACGCAGTGGCCCCCATTGATTACATCAAGTGTTTAACCCCGGGTGAGGCTCAGGCTCTGATTGGCTCAGGACGTCGACTCTCGGCAGTACTAGTCGATGCCGCTATCTCGGGGGTCGATCGAGAATTCATTGCACTCGTGGCCTCTATTGGAGCAACCACCATCGTTGTAGCCGATACCTCAGCTTCACGCGATTGGGAATCACTGGGTTGCTCAGCAATTCTCAGGAGCGATTTCACCCCTGCGGAACTAGTCGAGGCACTGAGCAGACACGCTGTGCCAGTTGACCGATCCACGCGAAGGGCAACCCGCTCCAATGTTGGCCCATCCCCCGCCACTACCCTCGCTCCTCTGATTGGCGTCGCGGGCGCTGGCGGAACGGGTGCCTCCACCGTGGCAATTGCCCTGGCACAAGAACTCGGACGAGATTCATCAGCCCCGATGGTGGCGCTAGCTGATGGGGCTCGGATTGCGGACATGGCCATGTACCACGACGTCGGAGACGTGCTTCCTGGCCTACCTGAACTTGTCGAGGCACACCGGGTAGACCAACTCGACCCTGATGAAGTCAGGCGCCTGCTCTTCCCAATTCAGAATCGTTCCTACCACCTACTCTTGGGCCAACGTAGAAGTCGCGATGCCGCCGCAATGCGACCCCATTCCATTCTGGCTGCAGTGGAGGGGCTGAGAAGGAGCTTCGATTTTGTAGTACTCGATCACGATCCTGACCTCGACGGCGAAGCCGAAACTGGGTCAATCGACATTGAGGAGCGGCACACGCTCAGTCGATCCACGGCAAAAACTGCTGACCTGATACTCCTAGTCGGCAGGCCGGGCGCCAAGGGTGTTCACGACCTCATCCGACTCATCGACCGCTATTCAGACCTCGGTGTACCTCGTGAGCGTCTTGTTCCGATCGTCAATCACGCTCCAAAAAATCCTGCGCAGCGAATGGCCACTGCCCGGGTGATAGCGGAGCTCAGCAGTTCACCCGGCACGCAAGATTCAGCGCTGGTTGCTCCTCTCTTTCTCCGCAGCCTGAGGCGAGTGGAAGAACTTCACAGAAGCGCAGCCCCTCTGCCAGAGACATTCGGAAAGCCGGTGGCCCATCTCTCTCGCAAACTGTTGCTAGAACGCGGACCTCGGCGCAACACAGCAAATGAGCCGGTACGGGTACAAGAAGGCGAACTCGGACTTCAGGATCGGCACCTCGGAGCGGGCAACCGATCGGCGCGTGCGGCTCAGCGGACTGCCGATAACCCGACGCCTCATCGGCGTTCAAACTCGCGACGCGATGTGGCCTGATGCAAACCACCGTGTCCCCCTTGGCAGAACTCGAGCAGCTCGTTCAGGTCCGAGCAACAGCACTCTCACTTGATGTCGATACTGCTGAAGGCGGCGAGCATCTTCGAGATCTAATCGAGACTGCAATCAGCGAGTGGTCAGATGAGCATCATCGGGGTCAGCGGGAAATCTCTCTGTCTGACCCCGAGGGAGTGGCCAATCGGGCGTTTCAAAATCTTGCTCAGTACGGCCCGCTCACCGACCTTCTCGAGGACGATGACGTCTGGGAGATCATGGTGAATTCCCCCGACTTGATCTTCGTTCGCCGGCATTCCACGGGAAGCTCCTTTCATGATGAGGTCTTCCACGACGATGATCACGTTGCACGCACGCTGACCAAACTCCTCGATGACTCAAGTAGTTCGCATCGCAAACTCGACTCGACCGAGGGCCTACAAGATGCACAGCTCGACAACGGCGCACGTATCCATATCGTCCACGGCGACCTCGCTCGGGGCGGGCACCTCATGCTCAACATCCGCAAATTCACAGGGGTTGCAATCACTCGGCTTGATGAGCTGGTGAATCGCGGGTCGCTCTCACCCCAAGCAGCGCAGTTCCTCAGCGCAGCAGTCCGATCGCGTCTCAGCATCATCTTTGCTGGAGCGCCAGGCGCAGGAAAGACCACGCTGCTCTCCTGTTGCGCAGCCGAACTTGACCCTTCGCAGCGTGTCGTCGTTGCCGAGGAAGTCTTCGAGGCAGACGTGCCGCTCGCCAACGTTGCGAGCATGCAGACACGACCCTCACGCGCAGATCGCCCCGAGATCGATCTGCGGCGGCTCGTTGCAGGATTCTTAAGAATGGCTCCCGACGTAGCCATCGTCGGAGAGGTCAGAGACCGTGAGGCTCTGCCACTACTACTCACCCTCTCCTCTGGGGTGACTGGCTACACAACAATTCATGCAGGCTCAGCTCGCACTGCCCTCACCCGGCTGCGCTTCGTTGCACAACTCTCTGATGCCGCGAGTGACCTTCCAATAGCTGCGCTCAACAATCTGGTCAGCGAGGCAGTCGACCTGGTGGTTCATACCGAACGGGGCCCGAACGGACCGCAGGTCACCGAAATTCTGGCTGTTGAAGACCACACGGCAGGACCAGAAGCAGTTCAGTTCACCACAACCGAACTGTT
>CAMDAT010000016.1 GCA_945888825.1 Bifidobacterium breve
CAAACTCAACAAGATTGACGCCGTGTATGCATCCCCGCTTGAGCGCACCCAACAGACTGCAGCGCCCATTGGCCGGGCTACAAATCAGCGCGTTCGCAGTGCCAAAGGCCTGCTCGAATGTGAGTTTGGCGACTGGACAGGAGCAAAACTGTCTGACCTTCGCAAACTTCCTGAGTGGTCACAGGTGCAGAACAACCCTTCGGGGTTTCGATTCCCCGGTGGTGAATCCTTTACCGAAATGCAGAATCGCATCTGGAATGAACTCCAACGACTCGTGGCTGCTCACCCCGGGGGCAAAGTGGTCGCCGTCTCACACGCCGACCCCATCAAGGCTGCGGTTGCGATGGCGACTGGAGTGCATCTTGACCTGTTTCAGCGAATCGTCATTTCCCCCTGCTCGATCACTCCCCTGCTCTTCACTCCTTCGGGACCAGTGGTGCTTGCAGTCAACAGCACTGGTGATGACCTGAGCACGCTCGCCCCGTCGTAAACTACTAGGTAGATGAGCGACATGAATTCCCCGTTTGAGTTCGAGCAACTAGATGCATTTATTCCTGGTGCCCTTGGCGAGCCAGGGAATCGAGTGTTCTACCTTCAGGCTCGACATGGCGAGCAGGTGGTGTCGTTCCGACTCGAGAAGGAACAGGTCGGCATGCTTGGCCGCTACTTGGGTCAGCTTGCGTCGAACATGGGGTCACCAGACCCAGAGCGAGATATTGCTGGACTCATTGAACCAGTTCTGCCCGAATGGGTTGTCGGAACCATCTCTGTGGGTGTAGATGAAGAGAGCGGCATCATTCAGGTGACTGCCGAGGAACTCGTTCCCGAGGAAATCGAGTTTGAGGTTGATGATGATTTCACCGAGGCCGACATCGAAGAACTGCTCGAGGCAGAAGATACCTCTATGGGGGAACAGGCCAAGTTCACGCTGCGAATAGCTCAGGCTGCGGCTTTCGCTGAAGCGGCCGAGGAACTCCTCTCGTCCGGGCGCCCTCCATGCCGACTCTGCGGCCGGCCGATCGGTATCGAAGGACATAACTGTCCTCGCTGGAACTAAGCAGCACGAGTGCCGGACCCAAGCGGAGAACCGAACCACGCACCGTCTGAGGTAGACGAGCCTGAAGTTGACGAGTTCGAGGAGGCCTTCGAAGACGCGGATGCCGAGTTCGACGACTACGAGGACGACGTCTACGAGGACGAAGACGAGGACGAGGACGAGGAGGGGCAATCAATCGAGTTTGAATACTCGGCCACGATCACCCCCGGCGCTACCGAAATGGCAGAGTTGCTTGAGCGTGGAAGCATCGAGATTCTTGGGCTCATGCCGTGGTCGAGCAACGGGACCTATCTGGTGCAAGTGACGCGGGGCTCAGACTACGCACCTGCGATCTATAAACCTGAACGAGGCGAGCGGCCTCTTTGGGATTTTCCCGGAGCCTTGTGGAAGCGTGAGGTCGCCACCTATGAACTCTCTCATTGGCTGGGCTTCGGCTCCGTCCCAACCACGGTGACTCGCCAAGCTGCTCCGATGGGACCAGGCTCGCTGCAGGCATTCGTTCCAGCGCTGTTCTCAGAGCATTACTTCACGCTTCGAGATCGAGCAGATCTCACCGATCAATTTAAGACACTCTGCGTTCTTGACTTGATTGCTAACTCGGCTGACCGCAAAGGCGGTCACTGCCTGATTGATTCAGATAACCAGATCTGGGCAATCGACAACGGCCTGAGCTTCCACGAGGAACCAAAGCTTCGAACCGTCATCTGGGACTTTGCAGGCGATCCTCTGCCGAGCAGCGCTGCGCACGCGCTGCTGAGCCTGCTCGAGACCGGACTGAGTCCTCAACTCAAAGTCCTGCTCACTCCAACTGAACAAGAAGCCACCCTGCGCCGTGCTCAACGAGTGCTGGCACAGGGACACTTCCCTCATGACATGACGGGCCGTAGCTACCCCTGGCCATTGGTCTAGATCTAGCTACAGCAGCGATCTGCGCGCAAAAAGCATTCAGCCCCTGACCGAAGTCAGGGGCTGATTGAGGTTCTGTAAACAGCGAAACTAGCTGCGGGCCTGAAGTGCCTCGATCAACTTGGGAAGCACCTTGTGCACGTCACCCACAATGCCCAGATCAGACACTGCAAAGATTGGAGCCTCGGCATCTTTGTTGATTGCGATGATGTTCTTCGAACCCTTCATCCCGACCAGATGCTGTGTTGCGCCCGAGATACCAGCGGCAATATACAGGGAGGGCTTCACAACCTTGCCAGTCTGGCCGACTTGATACGAGTAAGGAACCCAGCCTGCGTCGACAATTGCTCGGGAAGCTCCCGGAGCTGCCTGCAGAAGCTTGGCCAGATCTTCAACGAGCTGGTAGTTCTCCTTCTCGCCTAGTCCACGTCCGCCAGAAACCACAACTGCTGCCTCATCAAGGCTGGGTCCGGTTTTCTCTTCGACGAATCGGCTCGTGACTACGGCAGCACCAGTGGCACCAAGATCAGGAACGGTGAGTTCTTCAACGCTTGCTGCGGCACCGCCGGACTCTTCGGCTGCAAATGACTTTGGACGAATCAAAAAAATGTCAACGTTGTCAGTCGTGAATTTTGTGCTGACGTCAGTTACGCCACCGAAGATTGGCACGACACCCGCAAGACGACCATCACTCTCCACAAGATCAACCACGTTAGTAATAACCGGGGCGTCAATCTTTACGGAGAGGCGCCCAGCAACATCGCGTCCCGTGTAACTCGTTGCCATCAAAATGACATCAGGAGCATTGCCGGACTCAATTGCTGCTGCCATCGCACCAGCAATGGGAGCACCAAGAAGTTTGCCATCTGTGCCACCAACGGTGAACACCTTGGTTGCTCCGTGAGCCCCTACCTCTGCAGCAATCTCTGCTCCTGCAGCGGTCACAACCTCAACCGTGTCGGCTAGTTGTCGAGCCTTTGCAAGAATTTCTAGGGTGGTGGTTGCTACCTTGCCATCAGTGGCCTCGGCTAGCACCCAGATCTTTGAAACAGTCATGTTGTTCTCCTTCGTTCTCGGGGTGTGACTCAGATGACTTTGAGTTCGGCAAGCAGGTCGACAATCTTCTGGAAACCTTCACCATCGTCTTCGATAATTGTGCCACCAGCGCGGGACTCAGCCTGTGCGACCAACACAATCTCTTGTCCGCCTCCAGCCCAACCTACTGAACTGGGATCAATCTCAAGATCTGCAAGTGTGACCTGATCTACTGGCTTCGACTTGGCTGCCATGATCCCCTTGAAGGAGGGGTACCGGGGCTCAACCACGCCTGCGGTTACCGAGACGACTGCTGGCAAGGGACTCTCGACCTCGTCGTATCCAGCCTCGGTCTGACGCTGCACCTTGAGCGTGTTGCCCTCGATGGTGATCTCTTTGGCAAAGGTGATTGAAGGCAGTTGCAGCAGTTCTGCAATCTGCTCAGGAACCACTCCGGTATAGCCGTCTGAAGACTCAGTCGCAGTAAGGATCAAGTCGGCTTCGCCCGCTCGAAGGATCGCTTTAGCGAGGACCTTCGATGTGCTGAGAGCGCCTGAACCAGCTAGTGCTTCGTCACTGACGAGCACTGCTTTGGCTGCACCCATGGCAAGCGCTGTGCGCAAGCCGGATACTTCGCCATTTGGTGCCATCGACACCAAGGTGACTTCGCCGCCGCCAGCAGTATCGACAAGCTGCAGAGCCATCTCGACTCCGTAGCTGTCGGACTCATCGAGAATGAGCTTGCCGTCACGCTTGAGGGTATTGGTCTGGGGATCCAACGCTCCCGGATCAGCCGGGTCGGGGATCTGCTTTACACAAACAACTACGTTCATACCTAACAGCATGCCTTGACTCTGCGGTTCAGACAAAACCGATAGAAGGAATTCGGACTCAGCCACCAAGTTGGCCATTCACCGGCTCGCAGAATGACAGACTGATAGGGATGCATATCACCTTGGTGGTCAACCCCATTGCTACCAACGTGAGCCCGACAAGAATCCGCATTGTTCAAGAATTGCTACAGGTTCGCCACGAGGTTTCGGTTCAGGTGACACGCCATCGGGACCATGCAACTGAACTCGCGACCGAAGCAGTCGCTGCAGGGACTGATTGCGTTGCAGTCCTTGGCGGAGACGGAACGCTCAACGAGGTCATCAATGCTCTGGCCGGAACGGACTGTGCCGTAGCCGTCCTACCCGGAGGCTCAACCAATGTTTTTGCTCGAACCTTGGGGTTGCCCGATGACCTGCGGCGAGCGGCACGCGCCACCTCGGACGCTCTTGCGAGCGGGTGGGTCCATCGCATTGGTTTGGGTGCAGTAAACGGCCGCTACTTCACGTTTCATACTGGAGTCGGCTTTGATGCCGCCGTGGTTAGTCGCGTTGAATTGCACAGCAGGCTGAAGCACCGAATCGGCCATGCACTCTTCTTGTATTGCGGACTACGCGAGTTCTCGCTGTTTGATCGAACGCACCCGCAGTACCTTCTGAAGGTCTCACCGGAGTCCGGCAGCACAGGCGCCCGCACGAGTGACGATGACAGCAACCCCACGGATCCGGTTCCGGGATTCTTTGCCATTGTGCAAAACACTGACCCGTACACATTCTTGAGGCACCGACCGTTCACTGTGGCCCCCGCTGCCACGCTGGATCGGGGCCTCACCGTAACGAGCATTGGCGACATGTCAGTCAGGGCGTTTTTGCCGCCCATTTTGGGGGCGCTAGCAAACCGCAAGGGGGTTCGAACGAACCGATCTGTTCGCCGCTGGGAGGATCTGGAACAGTTGAGTATCACCAAAGCGCCCGGCTCAGTCCTTCAGTACCAGGTCGATGGCGACTACCTCGGCGAGGCGGAATCATTGCAATTTTCACACCACCCCAACATCGTGAGCATTGTGCTGCCGATCGTTCCGCGCTGAGCCGTACCGACCGCCCGACCTACCGCCCGACCGGCCGCCTGACTGACCAAGCAACTGCCTAGCTTGGCTACAACTCGAGGGCTGCGCGGGCTTGGGCCGGTTCGTTCGTGATGATGCTGCTCACTCCAAGGCGAGCGAGTTCCCTGATGCGATCAGGAGCATCAATAGTCCAAGCATTGACCTGCAGTCCGAGTTCGGTGCATCGATTCATGAGTGCCTGGTCAATCAGGGGTTCCCAAGGGTTGACCGCAACGTCTCCTGCCGCGGCGGAGCGATCAAGTTGAAGTGGGTCACGGTCCAAATCAGCGAACAACCAAGCTGTGTGCAGAGGTGGCAGCAAGTCCCGCACCTGCTGAAGCGATGGCCAATCAAAGCTAGAGACCACAATCGGCTGCCCCTCACTCAGTGATTGCGGACGACTCGACACAACCCTCGCCATCAGATCTCCGACCCGCTGGCCCTCAAAGGAAAAGTCCTCTGGCACTTCGGAGCCGCCAAAGTCGCCTGGCGAATTTTTGATCTCGATGTTGACACCCATACCAGCGCAGGCCTGCAGTGACTGTTCCAGAGTCGGCACTTCCTTGGGGCGATCACTAGCCAAGGTTGCCCACACCACTCGACCATCGGCGTACGTAGCGTCATGGTGCACAACGAGTTCGCCTTGACTCGTTACGCGTATGTCGAGTTCAACCCAATCAGCACCCTGCTCTCGCGCTCCGTGGAAGGCTTCGAGGGTATTTCCAAGGTAGGCAGCAGAGGCCCCTCTGTGGGCACAGATCAAAGGTCGGTGTGTGTTGGACATGTTCTCGAAACTTTTCCTTTACTCGCGTGGAATGTGGCTGTAGTTTTACTTTGTTCACGGATTCACAAGTTCCTAGCAACACCCTCCGCTTGCAATTCTGAGGGTCACCGCGGGAAACCTGAGCCTCTGTGTCCCCCCAGTATTGACGGATTACTAGAACTCGGGCGCGGTTCCTAGCGCGTCCCCCTGTGTACGGAGGAATCGTGGCACTGACCTCGAGTAGAAGCCTAGATATTGCAACCGACGACTGGCGAGTCAACTCGTCATGCCGTGACACCGACCCAGATCTTTTCTTCCCGGTCGGTACCACCGGACCTGCGTTGGACCAGATCGCATCAGCCAAGGCAGTCTGTGACTCCTGTCACGCCAAGGCCGAATGCTTGGAATTCGCCCTCACAACCAACCAAGATTCTGGCGTTTGGGGCGGGACCTCTGAAGAAGAGCGTCGCAAGCTTCGTCGGGCATGGGTGGCACAACAGCGCCGCGCCGCACTCGCTTCCTAAGCAGAGAGCCAGAACAGATCCTCATTGCGAGGATGCTCCAGATCATTCACCTGTAGATCATTCACTCGGCCTCCCGTTGGGGAGGCTGAGTCGCGATTGGGCCCCGTACGACTGGAATCGTGAGCGAAACCCGAGTTCCGATTCTTCTCAAGTGACCGGTAGCCGTTCGAGTTTCACCTGCGGCGGCATGTGCATCTGCAGGCGCAAAACTGATCTTGCCCTCAAGTTCAGAGATCAAACCCGTAACAATCGAGAGTCCCAAACTCGGCCTTCGCTCAGGGTCAGCCTCGCCGCTCATACCAACCCCATCGTCGATGACATCAACGCGAAGAACGCCAGCGCCCTGAAGCATCTCGATGCGCACCTTGGGTAGTTCCTCTGACATGAGCAAGCCCGGCGGGTACGCGTGGTCCACGATGTTCTGAAGCAACTCTGTCAGAACAACTGCTAACGAGGTGGCAGTTGGGGAAGGCAGATTTCCGGACTCGCCGATCATCTCAAAGCTCAGGGGGCGATCCGGCGAGGTCAACCCTTCTTCAACCATTCGCACAAGCGGGCGAAGGATCTCGGAGAAGTTGACTTCGTCACCATCCTCTCGTGACAAGATTTCATGCACCAGAGCAATCGAGCGAATTCTTCGGACTGACTCCTCGATAGCGGCCTTGGCAGAAGGCTCAGTCAAGCGGCGGCCCTGAAGCCGCAACAACGAGGAGATTGTCTGCAGGTTGTTCTTGACTCGATGATGGATTTCTCTGATGGTGGCATCTTTTGAAATCAGCAATCGATCTCGCATCTTCAGCTCAGATATATCTCGCAAAAGAACCAAACCGCCATCCACACGCCCAGCATGCAGCAGCGGAATACACCAGATCACCACGCAGACCTCGTTGCGCTCCACCTCTTCTGCTGCAGGTCGGGCAGTAAAGAACGCCCGATAGGTGGTGTCGGTCTCTACGCCAAGTTCAGTCAGGCTTGCTCCTTGGATGCGGCCCGAGATTCTCAGCCTCCGCAACGCAGAGATGGCATTCGGAGAGGTGAACGCGACCTTGCCGAGTTGGTCGAGCAGAATGACTCCGTCCCCCACTCGTGGCCCCCCAGCTGCCAAAACTTCCTCGTCTTCAAAAGGAAATTGTCCAGCAGACACCATCTTTGCCAGACGCCCAAAGGCCTCGAGGTACACCTCCTCTAAAACCCCAGGTTGACGAGTGGTCGAGAGCGCAGACTCACTCGCAACAACAGCGACGACTTTGTCATGGAACCGCACCGGAATGGCAGTGACTCGGATTCGTTCGCCAAGCCAGACTGAGTCAATAACCGTGTCAACAATCTCTCCGCTGCTAGCAGCCGTCGCCACGGCAGGGCGCTGCGCAGCACTCATCGTGCGGCCAACTACGTCATCAAGAAACAGTGTCGGTCCCGTATTCGGGCGCATCTGATTGACAACAAGAAATCTCTTCTCTTCGGTTTCGCTCTGAACGGGAAGGGGCACATAGAGCAGCAAGTCCGAGAAGGAAAGATCAGACAACATCCCCCAGCCAGCTACTAGGCGGTGAAGTTGGCGAGATGCCTCGATTTCCACGGGGGGCACAATCAACCCGACGTGTTCGGCCGTAAAGTCCCCATCGTCTTCATCATCAATGACATCTGGGGCGTCGTAATCCGGGTGCCCATAGGTTGGCTCCGGGTATCGGGTGGCGGAGTTATCGAATTCCCCAGTACTCATGTCCAGATCTTCTCCCCGAGCCGAAGCAACGCTGCGAGCGAATGGATGTCTTGTTCAAAGTAGGGAATCGACAGTGTCTGCTCTGCGCTTCCCGAAAGCGCAGCCCGCTGATCAGACTCTCGTCTTGCAACAACTTGATAGTTCATGAAGCTGCTGCCGACCTCGGCGAGCATGTTCTCTAGGTGACTCTCGCTCAGTTCTGGGAACTCTGCATGCAGTCCGGCCGCAATCTGCGCCGGCTCGGAGCTGAGCGATCGCGCCGATTGCGCACCCGAACGACTAAGAAAATAAGCGGGTAGCACCTTGTTTAGAATCAGGGCTCCAACCTGATACTTCCGCTCAGCAAGCACCCGCAGGAAGAACTCCGCTTCTTGAGCCGGCGAGGACTCCAGTGTCGAGACCACCAGAAAAGATGTTTGCGGACTGCCAAGAAGTGCAGTTACTGCCTGCGCCCGTTCGACGAACCCTGCGTACATCGACTGAAACAGAATGAAGAATTCGGCAATGTCTTCCAAGAACTGCGTGCCCAGGATTCGGTCAGCCACCAGGTAGAACGGCTTAGACGCAAATCCCACCATGCGAGATTGGTAGGGCGCAATGAGCCAACGCAGCAGCTTGGAGGAGAAAAAATCGGCCATGCGCTCGGGGGCGTCGAGAAAGTCGATCGCGTTGCGCGTCGGTGGAGTGTCCACCACGATCAAGTCGTACTTGCCCGAGGTGTGAATCTGGTACAAGCGCTCCATGGCCACATAGTCATGGCTCTGGATGAACTTGCCAGTGATATTGCGATACAGCGGGTTCGCCAGAATGGCATCGCGAGTCGCTACATCTGGGGCGTGGGCCTGAATCAAGTCATCCCAGGACTGCTTGGTATCAAGCATGGCAACCCACAACTCGCCTTGCGGGCTGGCGCCTGCATCTGTAAAGGCCGATACCGGAACCTGAGTCTCAACATTTCCGAACTGCTCAAGGCCGAGCGCGCTTGCCAATCGGCGTGCAGGATCGATGGTCAGCACAAGTACTTTGATACCCAAGTTCGCAGCAGCGGTTGCGCCTAGCGCGGCAGCAATGGTGGTCTTGCCCACTCCTCCGGATCCCGTAGAGATGATGATCTCCTTGGATGCACAGAGTTGCTCAAGCGAATCGCCAGAGTTCGCCTGTGATACTCCATCCGGGCGAGTCATGAGAAGCCCAGTTCTTCACCGAGCGCATCAGCTAGTTGGCCAGTAGCGCGCACCCCGTGCGAACGATTGAACAGGTACGGCAGGTACATCACCGGCAGGTCCTTAGGCAGCGAGTCACGTAAGCGCGTCAGGTGCTGTACCCGAGCCCTGCGCAGGTTGACTGCAAGTTCTGCGCCTGCGAGCACATCTGCCACTCCCTCTCCAACGCTGTTGACAAGGGCTTCTAGGGTGGCTTCTGTGTTCAGCTGATCAAAGAGTTCCTGATCGCCTCTCGCAAACAACTCCGGCAGGACTCGATTGACCACGACCGAGGCAATTGAAATGTCAGTTTCCTGGCCCAGACGCTCCACTAGTTCGAGTGTCTCGGTGACCGGCATCTCTTCGGGAGCAGTGACGACCACCACACCTGTGGTGTCAGCGTCGGTGAGGATGTCGATCATCCAATCGGTTTGATTTCTCACTAACCCAACTTTGACGAGATCGTTAATCGCAACTGGTGAGGAGAGTTGCCCAACCACATGGCCAGTTGCGGCTGCGTCAACAACAACAAGGTCGTAATGCTGCTCGCGAACCTCATAGGTGAGCTTGCCGACGGTCAGGATTTCTTTTACGCCGGGCGCAGCATTGGCTAAGAAATCAAACGTCCTTGCAAGCGGGCCGATTCTGGTGAGCAGCGGGAGCTTTAGGTTGAGACGCAAATACTCATTCAGGCTCGCCTCGGTGTCCATGGACATAGCGCTCAAGTTGTCTCGAACCTCTGTTGGATCAAACTTGAGCGGCCCAATACCAAAGAACTTAGCAAGGTCACCTTTTGCATCCACCTCGCAGACAAGAGTCCGAAGGCCACTTCTAGCTGCCAAAAAGCCAAGAGCCGAAGCCACCGAGGTTTTTCCCACCCCGCCTTTGCCAGTAACAAAGAGAAGTTTGTGATTCAGTAAGCCCCGTGATGGGCTCACTTCAGCTCGAGAATCCCATCGGCCGAGCCTCTTCGGCCGTGCCAAGTTCCACATAGGTGATCTTCGATGATGGCACTGCCACCTCTCGGCCTTTGCGGTCTGTCAGCCAGAGCACCTTGGTGTCTGATCCAAGTACGTCATCGACGCGGCTCTTGATCTCTGCGCGATCCACATCCTCTGGGAGTTGCATTTCAATCTCACGGGGCGAGTAGGTCACGCCGATGCGCACGTCCACTGGTGTCTCTCCTGCATAATTCTGTTTCCCCGAAATGAGGAACCTTCTGAATCATAACGGTACTCCGCCAGCAGGATTCGTTCAGCACGTTGCTGGCCCACTCTGCCAACAGGCCGAGCGGCTAGGGGACGTTCAAGATGCAGGTCTGAGTCACTTGGGTGGTAACTCCTTGAACGGCAGTAACAGTTGGCCGATCGCAGTCCTCGTAGACCATTGCTCCGGGAACTGTTACGACCCAGGTCCCCGCAGGAACCTCGACCAACAGTTTGCCACTTGAGTCTGTTGTACCGCTCGCCACGACTTGGCTTCTGTTGCCCACTTCAACTGCACGCGAAGCAGAGGTCGGGGTCCTGCAGAACGGAACCCCGGGCTGAACCCTGCCGCCACAGATAATCTGCAGGGTCGTGATCTGCAAGCGAGTTACAGGGGCAGGTGCCGGCACGGCGGTGCACCCTGCAACAGCAACCAAACAGGAAACGACGAGTGCTGCAACTGCATGTGAGCGGCCTGCGAACATCCCCGGGACACTAGATGCTGAGGGCCCTTGCACGCATGAGTTTTGTTTGTAGTCGCCTTCAGAATCGGGTGCTGCATGCCTGCAACCATATGGCCACGAGCCTTGCCTAGTATCAGCAGATCGGTCTGCGGGAGCGAGCCGAACCATGAAGCGAATCCAATATGAAGCGAGCTGACGCATGAAACCAAGTTTGAAGTACGGATTGATTGCCATTGTCCTCATTGGCTTGCTCGGCTCTGCGGCGGCCTTCCTGTTTCTCAAGGACAACTCCCCCGAAGCTGTCAGTTTGGATGCCGCTAGCGACTCCGTAGCTGGCTCGGACACGTCTGAGACCTCATCTGACTCAGCTCAAGAGGTCGAAATCGCCGGCAAATGGGCAGTAGATAGCGATGCCGGAGAGTTCACCTTTGATTCTGCGACGGGCAGCTTTGCCGGGTTCCGAATCACCGAAGAACTCGCGCAGATCGGTACAACCGAGGCAGTCGGTCGAACCGGCGATGTTCAGGGAACCATGACGATCGATGGCAACACCGTGACCGAAGCAACCTTCACCATTGACATGACCACGCTGAGCTCAAACGATTCACGTCGCAATGGAAAAATCCAGAGCGCGCTGGAAACAGATCAGTTCCCAACTGCCTCATTCACGTTGACCGAACCAATCGACCTTGGCCCGGATGCAACCGCTGGTGGCGATCTGACAGTCAATGCAGTCGGAAATATGACGATTCATGGTCAGACTCAGCCGGTGACGTTGCCGTTGCAGGCAAAGCTCGTTGGGTCCACCATCATCGTCGTGGGGTCACTCGATGTGACCTTCGCTGACTACGGGGTAGAAGTTCCCACTGCACCAATCGTGATCTCGGTGCAAGACCATGGGCCGATCGAATTTCAACTTCTTTTTGCCCGCGCCTAACCAGGCTCAGAGAATTTTGAGTTCGGGGTTATAGCGACGCGTCGGCGCAAGTTCAACGTCTACGCGCTCGGCAATCGCAGCAAAGGCCTGAGCGGCTTCCGATTCGGGATCAACGGCCATAATCGGATGCCCGTCGTCTCCGCCTTCTCGCAACTTCGGCACCAGCGGAATCCTTCCGAGGAGCGGAACATCGATTCGCTCGGCGAGGGCCTGTCCACCACCCGATCCGAAAATCTCATAGCGGGTCCCGTCATCGCCGGTGAACCATGACATGTTCTCGATCACACCTTTGGTGTCTAGGCGGACTTTGTCGGCCATGAACGCAGCGCGCTGGGCCACCTTCTGAGCTGCCGGCTGAGGAGTGGTTACTACGTAGAGCTCTGCTCGTGGCAAGAACTGTGCCAAGGAAATCGAGATATCGCCGGTACCTGGGGGAAGGTCAACTACCAAGTAGTCAGGTTCATCCCAGTACACGTCAGTCAGAAACTGCTCAAGCGCCTTATGCAACATTGGGCCTCGCCAGATCACGGGCTGATCCTCTTCCACGAAGAACCCCATCGAAATGCAGTTCACCCCGTAGGCCTCGGGAGGAATGATCATCTGATCGATCAGCACTGGTGGGCGATCCACCCCAAGCATCCGTGGAATGGAGAAGCCCCAGACGTCTGCATCCACGATCGAGACACGCTTGCCTCGCTGAGCAAGCGCAATTGCCAAGTTGGTCGTAACAGAAGACTTGCCAACCCCGCCCTTACCCGAGGCAATCAGCAAGACACGGGTCTTTGAATTTGGATCAGCGAAGGGAATCGCACGGCCTTCAGCATGCCCATGCGCTGGCTGAGACCCAGCAGTCGAAGCGGGATCACCGTGAAGTTGGGTTCGGAGTTCTTCACGCTCCGCATCGTTCATCGATGTGAACTCCAAGTTGACGCGATCAACTCCTGGCAGTGCCGTCACAGCCTCGGACACTCTGGACTGAATCTCTGCTTTGAGCGGGCATCCAGGGATCGTCAAGGCAATCAAGATGTTCACCTCTGGCAGGTGAAGTTCTACCGAGCGAACCATTTTAAGATCGACGATGGACCGATGAAGCTCGGGGTCCTGCACGGGTCGAAGCGCATCGATGACGGCATCTTCGGAGATTGCAGGCTGGTTTTCTGTCATTTTTGGGGTCCTCTTCGGGAAGTATCTGACGGCCACCACTCTGCCGCAGACTCTGATCCTTCCAAGCTCACCCCTGTTCGGCAACTCCGCCGAAGGCCGAGGAAGCCACGGGACAGTACAGTGGAGGGGTGGATCAGCTGAGCCCGACCGAGTTCGCTTCGGTCGTTACTGCAATTACCTCGGCCTTTGGGGACCCAACTCGCCGAGAGATCTACTTGTTCGCGCATAGCACCCCGATTGGCGTGACGGCATCTGAAGTGGCCGAGCAGTTTGACCTTCACGCAAATGTCGCTCGGCATCACCTCGACAAACTCTCAGCCGGCGGCTACCTCGAGATCTCAACCGAGCGACCGACCGGTGGAGCGGGCGGTGCGGGACGACCCTCAAAGCGCTACCGGGCCTGCGATGAAAACATGACCCTCAACGTCTCAGTCCGACAGGACGATGTTCTGGTCAAGTTGCTCGGACGTGCGCTCGGTGAGCTTGGCCCCGACCGAGCTTCGGCCCTTGCAGAAGAAGTGGGGATTGAGTTTGGCCAGGAAATGGCAGAAGCAATGGGGGAACAGAGCACGCGCTCGTTCCGCGCTGCTCTGCATTCGGTTGCCGATGCACTCTCTGCGCACGGGTTTGCTGCCCATGCAGAGAAGGAGGGCAACTCCATGCGACTCGTCACAGAGCATTGTCCCTTCGGGGAGGCAGTTGTTGAACACCCTGTAATCTGCGCAGTTGACCGGGGCATGGTCAAAGGCATGCTCGGAACGCTCTACGGCGAGACTCGGGTCGACCTCACCTCGGCTGCGGCAGGTAGCGAAGACCACTGCATTACAGCCTTCGGCAGCGAACCCTAAGCCCCGTCTGCTGCCCTGTGCGCTCCTACCTTGATCACGCGTCAACCTCGCCCACGCGGGCAAGCGCCATTAATGCAATGACTGAATGGTTTGCCGGCATCGGTGGCGATCCATCGAGGATCTACGCCGAGGGCATGCAGTCCAGAGTCGAACTTGAAGTGGCCAGGGAGCAGGTCGCAGAGTTCTTAGGTGCTCGCCCACGAGAGGTGATTTTTACCTCGGGGGCCACCGAGTCAATCGCCGCTGCAAGCTTTGGTGCCGTGCAACGAGCTGTGTCCCGAACGGGCTCTCGCGAATCCCATGTTGTGTACTCGGCTGTAGAGCATTCGGCGGTTCGGGAATGGGCGCAGCGAAACGATCACACACAAGTTGGGGTTGACCCGCTCGGCCGTGTCGACCCGGCAGAGCTGCTCGGGGCGATCACAGCAAAAACCTCCCTTGTGCATCTGCAGTGGGGTAACCACGAGGTGGGTACGCTGCAGCCAGTCAGCGAGGTGGCCGAAGGCTGTCGTGACCTCGACCTGCTCCTTCATGTTGATGCTGCTCAGGCGGTTGGCCGCGTCAAGTTGAACTTCGCAAGCCTTGGTGCTGATTTGATGTCGGTATGCGCACATAAGTTTGGCGGTCCGCCTGGGGTTGGCGCTTTGTTGATCCGAAAAGGCCTTCGAATCGAGCCGCTCCTAGTCGGCGGAGAACAAGAGCGAGCACGGCGAGGAGGAATGGAGAATCTGCTCGCCATTTTGGGGTTTGCTGCCGCCGCTCAAGAATGCGGCAGGACACTCGCACAGGAGTCGGAGCTGAGCAGGGCCCAAACCGAACACATCATTCAGTGGGCCGCACAGTTCCCGGGAGTCGAAGTGCTCGGAGACCCAGTGGGCCGACTCCCCCACATTGTTTGTCTCAGGCTTGAGGGTCTGGAACCCCAGCCAGTCCTGCTGGGTCTTGACCAAGCAGGAATCGCTGTGCATTCAGGTAACTCCTGCAGTAGCGAGTCGCTAGAACCGAGCCCGATCCTGCAGGCCATGGGCGTTGACGCCGCGCATTCCTTGCGAATCTCGGTGGGGTGGAACACGCTCTCAAGCGATATCGATCATCTGCTCGTCACGCTGGCGCAAGTCATTGCTGACCTGCGCCAGCTTCGATAACTCTGACGAACTCGCTACGCTGCTCGCTGTGCCCGATAACCAAATCCTGCCCACTGCGGTGATCTTTGATCTCGACGGTGTGATTCGAGATTGGAATGAGGTTGAGATCTCGCAGGTGGAAGTTGCTTACGGTTTAGAACCGGGAACAATTCTGAGTGTCGGTTTCGGCACCGAACTTGGGGCAGCAGCAACAACAGGCAAGCTGGATTACCGAAGCTGGATGGATGCTATTCGGTCACAGATAACTGGAACTCACGGCATTGAGGTAGCCGGAGCACTCGATGCCTGGGAGGCCAACGTGGGCCTCATCAACACAGAGATGCTTCAGGTCCTTCGCTCCGTACGCAGTCAAGCAACAGTGGCGTTGCTGTCGAATGGCACGACACGCCTACGAAGAGACTTAGCCGTTCTGGATCTCACTGACGAGTTCGACGCAATTTTCAATACGGCTGAAATTGGCATTGCCAAGCCCGACCCAGCCGTGTTTCACCATGTGCTGAGCGAACTTGAAACCACAGCCGCAGAGACACTCTTTATCGACGACCTTGCCCTGAACGTGCAAGGTGCGCTCTCAATCGGAATCGGTGCGCATCACCACCTTGATGCCTCTTCCACGGTTGAATTTCTCTGTGCCAATGGCTTCACGATGAGCGGGATCTCTACCCCCATGACTGGCTTTCTCCAGTGACAGGACTTGTGCAGTGACAGGCTTTCTCCAGTGACGGTCTACCTAGTTCGCCATGCGTCTGCAGGCCATCGGGATCAGTCCGATGCTCATGACCATGACCGGCCCCTCGACCCCGCAGGGCAGGCTCAGGCCGAGAAACTCTCGGACTGGCTGCGACATGCCCCGATTAGCCGCATCCTCTGCAGCCCATTTCCGCGATGTGTACAAACAGTTGAGCCGCTTGCCCTAGCGCTCGGCCTAGAAATAGAACTTCAGGATGATCTGGCAGAGTCTTCAGATATTGATAAGAGTTGGAAGCTGCTCACGAAAGCGGCTGCGAGTACCACAGTGCTGTGTAGCCATGGAGACGTCATTCCCGACCTGATCCGCAGGGCACAGCTAAGGGGTCTGCACATTCCGGGAAAGTCCGGTTGTGCCAAGGGCTCAGTCTGGACCCTTGATCACTGGGACGGAAAGCGGTTTGCAACCGGCGTCTACACGCCCATCACCTCATGACCCTGATGACCTGATGACCCAGGCCGATTGAATTAGGGCTACTATCTGTGGCAGTTGTTGGGGGTCTTGTGGGTTCTGGACCTTTCTTGATTGGGAGGCAGTTGCCATGCGCAAAATCAGTGCAATCATTTCGTTCAGCCTGCTAGCGGCATTACTTGCTGCGGCATGCACGCCGGGCGGCCCTGCTCCGCTTCAGTGGAAAGTCTCGCCACAGTCGATCACGGTGAATAACACCGAGGATTACGACAAGGGAGATGAGCCCTACATCATGCAGCTTGGTTTCCGTTCCAAGATCGGCGTTCCTGACTCCTCCGTAGTCACCTTTGCCTCACAGTGCTACGCCAACAAGATTCCGCCAACCGATGCTGGCGCTAACGGCGTCACGCTGCAGGTTCCCGCAGGCTCGGCAGATATCTTGCTTCCAAACGTTCAGAACCTTGACGTGGGTGATCTTGCTCAGAACAACGCACCGTTTGAAATTATCGGCAGCATGACCTTCGTGGCCGAAAGCGACCGCGCAATCTTCTTCTCTAGTTGTGCCGTAAGCGACGCCCTCCGAAGCTTGTTGGTTCCAGTCCTACAGGATGCGCTCAACCTGCTGATCGCTGCATCCCCAGTTCCGCCCACTCAGGAACAATTGATTGCGCTCATCGTTGACAACATCAGCAATTTTGTTAATGGGCTTGGGAGCATCATTGCCTCGGCGATTGAAGGACTAGGCAACCCCGATGACATCATCGGTGTGGCCGTTCAGATTCACCTTCCGACTGCTGGTGCACTGACGGACTTGATTCGTGCTGGTCTTGCTATCGGAGGCATCTTCTCGCCAGGCCTTGAGCAGGGGTTCATTCCCCTCGATGGCCTGCCGAGTACCTTCCAGATCAAGCTCGGGTCGCTCACCCCATCGACGAGTACGTTCCGCTTTGCTAGCCCAGCAGCGGACTACACCTACGTCAGCAAGATCGCACTCGGCTAACTCTGCTGTCTGCAAGACCGCCCTCTGCAAGACAGCAGTCTGCAAGATCGAACCCGCCTAGCCCTGCACTGGACTAGCCCTGCGGGGTTCGCTCTTCCATGCCCCAAGGTGACTGGTAATCCCCTGCGAGCAGTTCCAGGAACGGAGCAGGGTTCAGCGCCTCTGGACCAAGCACGCCAGCACCCGACCAGACTCCGGAATCAATAAGTTCGCAGGCCACTACTGGTCCTACGGCTGTTTGCCAGACCACGGCTTGCACCCCGTCACGGCCCATGGTCTCTTCGTTATCAACCACGTGATAGAGGTACACCTCTCGTGGCGCAGGCGCTACACCGGCAGTGGCCTTGCCGAGACCTGTGACCCAGGTGCCCGCACAAGTCTTACCTTCGATTCGGTCACCTAGGCGGGCCGGGTCGGGCAGACATGCTGCGACCACATCGCGCGGAGACACTTTGGCGCCACGAACCGTCACGGGTTCAGTTCCATCAAGGCCGAGTTTGTGCAGGGTCTCTAACACGGCAATGAACTCGTCGCCGAGGCCGTACTTGAACGTCACCCGGTTGCAATCAATCCAGCGCGGAACAAGTAGTACCTCTTCGTGTTCAACATTGACGCACTCAACATCTCCGATCCCCTCTGGGAATCTGAAAATCTCGGGCTGAGAAAAGGGAGGAGTCGTGAACCAGCCACGGTCACGTTCCCAGATCACTGGCGGGTTCAGGCACTCCTCAATCACAGTCCAAATTGAGAATGTGGGAGCAAAGTCATAGCCACGAACAGTCATGTTTGCGCCATCACGAATACCAATCTCATGAATTTCCGAGAACAACTCATCGGAAGCATGCTTGGCAAATACGTCGGCAATCCCGGGCTCGATTCCCATACCGCAGAGCGCTAGCAGGCCGCGCTCCTGCCACTGCGAGGACTGCTCGAACTGCAGGTCTCCTAGCTTGACCCCGCAGAGCTCTGTTGGTCGTTCGGGGTGGACTGAAGAGATCGACATGGCCATGTCCATGTAATGGATTCCAGCCTCAAACGCTCCGTTGAAAATTCCCATGACAAATCTGGGGTCAGCAGCATTCATCACGAGTTCTGCCCGACATGCAATGGCGGCCGCAGAAACCGCAGCCGAGGAAGATGCGTCAAGCTCGCAAGCGGAGTATCTACTGTCCCGTGCGGCAACCCGTTGGGCCTTAGCTAGGTCAATGTCCGCAACCATGATGGACTCAATGAACGGACGTTTTGAAGCAATCGCGCAGAACGCTTCGCCAACGCCACCAGCACCAACTAGAAGAATTCTCATCGGCACACAGTAGCGAGGCTCACCCGCCGTTGGGGTTCGGAATTCTTGAATCGCTCGTTCTGGGACTCGTGGTCGTAGTACTACTGCTGGGGTTGGGATTCGTAGTTGTAGTTGCTGCTCGTGTTGCAGCAGCGATGGATTCCGACAGAGTCTCGGGGCCGCCAATCAGGAAAGATATTTTCGGTCGAGGCAGCCCTTGCAACCCCGCTAGGTCAGTCTGCGCATCGGTGAATCTGGAATCTGCGGCCGCCAGGGATGCCCGCAGCAGTAGGGCATCGCCGAAGTCTGGAGCTATCTGGAGCGCTGTTTGGAGCAACGCGTTCGCAGCGGGAAGGTCCGCCACTTCGGGGCCGACCTTGCTCAATGCGAGCGAGACAAGAGCATCAACGTTCTGCGGGTTTGTCACTAGCTCAGCTTGTAGGCAGGTTCCGAGCGTATCGAGGACCTGCTGGTTGAACTGCTCCCCCTGTTGCTGTGTTTGTGCGGCTTGTTGCCAACAGTCACGAGTACCCGAATCGAGCAGTCCAAAAAAGATTTTCCTCTCCAAGCCCTGGGACTGCAGCACCTGCACGGCGGCCGCCGGTGGCGAACTTGCGTAGAAGGTCTCTAGTTCCTGTGCAGCAGTCTCATAATCCTGGGCACTGGCGGCGACACTGGCGCGAAACACGCGTACATCTGGGTAGCTCGGATCGAGTGCGACGACCTTGTCAAAGTTTGCCTGCCCCTTGGCCGGCTGATCTGAACGCACGTAGGCCCAGCCCTGATACGTCAGGGCCTCTAGGTTCTCGGGGGCTTGAGCCAGAATCTCGTCGTAGCACTCGATTCCGTCGGCGGGCTTTTGGAAAGATGTGGTCTGACAGGTAGCCAACTGTTGGCGAAGCGAGCCAGTGTCACCTGTGATTGCGTTGTCACCACGTTGGCCCGAGCCACGCGCAACGAGCACTCCAGCGAGAGCAGCGAATGCGAGTACCCCAAGTACCACCGCAGCAGTTCGCCAGCGAGGGCCGCCCGAGCGGTCGGGTTGCGCAATCTGAACAGCCTTCACCTTGGTAGAGCTTGGGTCGAGCTTGCGCAGCACCTGCGCAGCGCGCAAGGTGTACTCCTCCTTCAGCGTCTGGTAATCCTGCTCATCCATGTCCCCGGCCAAGAACTCGCTCTCGAGGTCTTCTAGCGAACCGAGCAGGTGATCACGCTCCTCCTCGAGCGCTGCCCGCTGCTCAGGAGTCATCCGTTGTATCCGCGCTCTTGACCGAGGGTTCGCTGTGACGCGCCTCGAGTGCGACCTCTACAAGAGCTTCATCCTCGGGGCTTGGCTGCTGCACCGGGCCACGTGAACGCCGAACCCGCAAACTCTCTGCCAACAACAACGCTGCGCCTGCAATAGCAATGACCGGAATTATCCAGACAAGCGAGCCGACTCCACTGGAAGGCGGCGTGAGCAAGACGCCCTCATAGCGCTCGGCAAAGAAATTGAGGATCTCGTCGTTTGTGCGGCCCTGGTTCATTTGCGACGAGATCTCAGAACGAAACTGAATTGCAATCGGTGCGGCCGAGCCAGCGACTGACTCCCCGACGCACTGCACACACTTGATCTGCGCTGCGATTGCAAACAGGCGGTCATCGCTGTTGCCTTCTGTGGGAGAGGTTCCCGCGGCGCTGACTAGCAGCACCACCAAGATGACTCCCATGAGTGACCACCACCACCACTTTTGCCGCTGGATGTGCCGCTTGTTCATGACGCACCTGCTGTGGATTCTGCAACGTAACGCTGCAGCGCTTCTGCGGTGATCCCGCCCTCAAACTTGGCCACCACAGTGCCTGCGGGGTCAATCAGGAATGACTCCGGCAAGCCCTTCACGCCGTAATCAAGTGCTACGGAGCCAGTCTCTTGGGTGAGCACAGGCCAGTCTCCACCATTGTCTGCAAAGAACTTCTCGACGTTGGCCGAGGAATCATCAAAGGCCACGCTCACCACTCGAAGACCGGTGCTCGTGGTGGACTCATTGAGTTTGATCAACTCGGGGTGCTCCGCCACACAGGGCGGGCACCAGGTGGCAAAGAAATTCACGAGCACCCACTGCCCGCGGGCAGAGTCAAGATTGAAAGGCTCCCCAGTTAGCGTGGTCCCTGCAAGCTCTGGCGCAAGATTGCCGAGCAATGGACTCGTCACCTTGGACTCGCCTCCCTTGGGACTGACCAAGAACAGCACTACCAGTGCCAGGACAGCGACTCCAACGATGCCAGCAATGATCGGTGCCCTGCGCGGAGTGTCGGCGCTCATGCCGAGACCTGTTCGATCGGCGCTGCAGCAGAGACTGCGTCAAGCGGATTTCTGCGGCGACCCGGGAAGAGCGAGAGCGCAGTCCCGATCACCATGATGAACCCACCGATCCACAGCCAAGTGACCATTGGCTGAACAATGACGCGAAGCCCTAGCGAGGGATCCGACTCTGAAGGAGCAGTGGTGATCGACAACATGATGTCATCACGCAGGCTGGCCTTGACTGAGGGTGTTGGGATGGTCTGGCCGGATTGGCGATAGCGGTTCAGCTTGGGTTCGTAGACCTGTTCACCATCCACCTTTATTCTGGCCACGAGTTCGACTCGGTTTGGCTGATCAACCGTGCGTGAACCTAGGAATTGCAACGTGTGACCTGCCACCCTGGCGGTTTCGCCTTCTTTGAGGGTGAATTCGCCTTGGCTCATAAAGCTCATCGAAGCTGCGAGCGCTACCCCGATAACTATCACTCCAAGGTGGACCACCATGCCACCGTTCGTGCGACCTACAAATCCTCGCCACCCGAGTCGCTTCGTTGCCAACGCAATCTGTCGTAGGGCAGATCCAGCAGCAAACCCTCCTAGGCCAAACGCAAGCAGTGGAGCTACCCCGGTTGCGCCGAGCAGGACTGCTAGCAACACCGCGGCTAGCCCAGTCCAAGCAGGCCACCACAACCGTTCGCGTAGCAACTCGCCCGAAGCTTTGCGCCAAGGCAACACGGGCGCAATGGCCATCAGGAGCAGCAGGGTCAACCCAAGTGGCATCGTCATTCGGCTGAAATACGGTGGTCCGACTGACAAGGTGTCGCCCGTGGTTGCCTCAATCACAAGCGGAAACACTGTGCCGAGCAGCACCACAAATGCTAAGGCCGCGAACACCACGTTGTTTGCTAGGAATGCACCCTCTCGAGATAGCGGTGAGTCAATGTGACCAGCTGAGCGCAGTTGGTCTCCTCGCAACCCGATGAGCCCAACAGAGACTGCTACCACGAGCGCAAAGAAGCCCAGAAGGATTGGCCCAACCGAACCGGCAGAGAACGCATGAACCGAGGCAACTACACCCGAGCGGGTCAGGAACGTGCCAAGGATAGTCAGCGAGAAGGTTGCGCAGAGCAGCGACAGATTCCACACACGCAGCATGCCGCGACGCTCCTGCACCATGACCGAATGC